>NZ_JBIASO010000008.1:0-176864 GCF_042890865.1 Streptomyces sp. NPDC002018 | reverse complement strand
GGGGGGGCGCGCCCCGCTGGCCGGGGGCGGGGGGGGGGGGGGGGCGCGCCGGGGGGGGGGGGGGGGGGCCCCCCGCCGCCCCCACCGTTCCGGGCGGCGCCGCGACTGCCCACCCCCACGGAGGCAGGCGCGGCTTCCACACCGCCCGGGTCCATGTGGCTGCCCCACGGCGAACGCGGGGGCCACCGTCCGCTCCCGGGACGATCACTCGACGGCCCGGCCGTACGCGGCGGTGTGTCCGCCGTGCTGGACCGTGCGGACACCGGCGCCACGGCGTCGGCCCCGGCCCCGGCGTCGGCACCGGCACCGGCACCGGCACTCGGCGCGAGGCCCAGTGCTGCCGCTGCCCGTGGAGCGGAGTCCACGCATCCGTCCCACGCCTTCCTCGTGGTGCGAAAGATGGTCACGTACCCGACAGAATCCGGTGAGTGCGGAGGGCGTGTCACCGCATTCGCGTGGCGCGGATGGGACATGTCTCAAGGACGACAGGCGCGATCGCCCCGACTCCCCACCGACCGCCCATGGCGCGCCTGAGCGGTGACGGCTGGGCGCTCGGTCCCCGGGCCGGCCGGTCGCCCGGGTGCTCATCCCCTCACCGGGCGGCGGCCCCCCCGACCTGGGGTGCCGACCACGGCGCACGAGTTCTTCCGCGTGGCTGAAGGCGACCCGGAGGGCCGCGCGACCGACGGTGAAAATCCCCGGAGTGAGCGGGATCGCCGCAGGTCAGGACCCACGACGGCGCCAACGGCGGCGTCCGAGGCGGAAGTCGGCCCCGGGCGCCACCCTCTGGACCACATCTTTACCCAGCCCTTGACGACTAACTGGAAACAATCCTAACTTTCATGTGCCACCCCGTGGAGTGCACGAATCCATGGACCCCCCACCCCGGATTGTCATGTCCGCATCATGAAGGGTCGTGCCATGCCCGCATCGCTCCTCAAGAGGCTGCGCCCCACCGCGGTCCTCGCCCTGGCCGGAGCCCTGTTCCTGGGCCTCGGCGCCACCGCCCAGGCCGGTACCTCCGCTTCGGCCGACGGCCAGGACCGCGTCTCCCGGGCCGCGTCCGCGGCCGACACCCCCGTCGGCGTCAACGGCAAGGTGCGCGTCTGCGGCACCAAGCTCTGCAACGCCTCCGGCATCCCGATCCAACTGCGCGGGATGAGCACCCACGGCACCCAGTGGTACGCGCAGTGTGTGACCGACGGCTCGCTGGACGCCCTCGCCAACGACTGGAACGGCGACATCCTCCGCGTCTCCACCTATGTGCAGGAGGGCGGTTACGAGACCGACCCGGCCAGGTTCACCGACCTCGCCAGCCGGATCGTCGACCAGGCCACCGCACGCGGCCTGTATGTGATCGTCGACTGGCACCAGCTCACACCGGGCGATCCCAACGCCAACACCGCGCGGGCCCGCACCTTCTTCACCGAGATGGCGCGGCGCCACAAGGACAAGGTCAACGTCCTGTGGGAGATCGCGAACGAGCCGAACGGCGTCACCTGGCCGCGGATCAAGAGCTACGCGGAGACCATCATCCCGGTGGTCCGGGCCCAGGACCCCGACGGCGTGGTCCTCGTCGGCACCCGCGCCTGGTCCTCGCTCGGCGTCTCCGACGGCGCCAACGAGACCGAGGTCGTCAACAACCCGGTGAACGCCGCCAACATCATGTACACCTTCCACTTCTACGCCGCGTCCCACAAGGCGGAGTACCTGAACGCGCTCTCCCGGGCCGCGGACCGCATCCCCATGTTCGTCACGGAGTTCGGCACCCAGGACTTCGCGGGTGAGGGTGCCAACGACTTCGCCCAGTCGCAGCGGTACATCGACCTGATGGCCCAGAAGAAGATCAGCTGGACCAACTGGAACTACTCGGACGACAACCGCTCCGGCGCCGTCTTCAAGACCGGTACCTGCGGCCGCGGCCAGTGGACCGGCACCTCGGTCCTCAAGGAGGCCGGTATCTGGATCCGTGACCGGATCCGCAGCGGCGGCTTCTGACCGCTCACGCCGGCCGGCCCCTGCCCGAACAGCACCTGAGAGGCCCTCCCCGCACCCGGGGAGGGCCTCGCCCGTACCCGACGAGCGTACGAATCCGGAGCGGTGGGCCGACCTGCCGCGCCGACGGCGTGGCAGACCGCCGAGGAGCGGTTGCGCCCGGAACGGCCGCCGGGCATGTCGTGGGCGGTGCCGAGTCCCGGTCTGTCCGGCTCTCAGGGGGAGGGCGGCCGGGCCCTGACGGGGTGTCAATCGCTGGTCGGCGTACATGCATCGGCGTTCTGGGGGCAGTCGCCTCTCTGACAGAGGAGGCGCAGATGCCGATCACATTCCGTAAGAGTTTTCGCATCCTGCCGGGGGTGCGACTCAACATCAACAAGCGCTCCTGGTCCATCACCACGGGTGGTGGCAAGCACGGGCCGCGGCACACGTCGAGCAGTACCGGGCGGCGTACGACGTCGATGGATCTGCCGGGGCCCTTCGGCTGGCGCAAGACGACCAGGCGCGGCAACCACTGAGCGGGGCGGCGCCGGGGTCGGTGGCGCCGTACCCGTGCGGGGAAGTAGCGACCGCCGGGGTCGGGCACCTCGCTGAATGCCGGGCCGCGGGTCGGCCGTCCGAGGGGTGCGCCACCGTGCGCCCGACTCCGGCGGCCCACCCCGCGGCAAGGTTGCCGTCATCCACTACGTACCGCAGAGCGACGATGCCGAGGCCAACGTCGGCATCCAGTCGTTCCAGGCGTCCGGTCTGGTGACCTGTCCGGCCGGGAGGACCACCGAGGTCCAGTGGTCCGGCCCCGTGGAGCGGCCCCGGGTCAACACACTGGTCGCGCGGACGCCGGGCTATATCCTGAGCGCCGAGGTGCCGTCGGCCCCGGCCGCGTACCGGCTGGTGATCACCACCGAGCGGACCGAGGGGTACCCCTGGTCCACCGCCACCAGGACCGAGTGGGGCTTCACCTTCTCGGCCACCACGGCGGGAGAGGTCCGGCAACTGCCCCTGGTCCAGGTCGACTACGGCATCCGGACCGCGTCCGACGGCAAGGCCGACCGTGACGCCGAGCTCTTGGTCACACCGTCGCACATCGCGGGGGCGTCGGTCGCGGCGGTGCGTACCGACCGGGTCGAACTGTCCTACGACGACGGCCGTACGTGGCGGCGTGCCACGCTCAGCAGCCCGGCCCGGGGCGCGCTGACCCGGCTGCACGCTCCGGCGGCGGGCTGTCTCTCGCTACGGGTTCACGCCTCCGACGCCCGGGGCAACACGGTGACGCAGACCGTTATCCGCGCGACCGGTGCGAGGTGATCGCGGCCCGGCTTCGCTGACGAAGCGGCGACCGGCGGCGGATCTGTGCGGGGCTCCCACGACGGGGCCCCGCACAGGCATGTGCGGGCGGGGCTGCCCCGCACAGACGTGTGCGGGCGGGGCGGGGCGGGGCGGAGCGGGGCGGGGCCGTGCCGGGTCAGCTCACGGCGCTCCCGCATCCGCAGGTCGGCCGGGGCGCCGACAGACGGGCTTCGACGGCGTCCAGGGCCTGGCGCGCGGCGATGATCCGGGCACGGAGCAGCGCCTCTTCCGATTCCTCCGGGTGAGCGGCGGGGCCGGTGTCCGGCCGGTCCTGTTCGGCCTCCATCTCCCGCGCTTCCTCCAGGGAGTTGACGACGACGCCGATGAGCAGGTTGACCAGGAGGAACGAGCCGAGAAGGACGAACGAGGCGAAATAGACGAAGGTCCAGCGGGAGATCTCCAGACCGTCCCGGACCGCGTCGCCGAGGCCGTCGAGCGTCATCAGCAGGAAGAGGGTGAGGGCCGCGCGGCCGAGGGAACCGTAGTGCTCGGGGGCGTCGTCGGCGAAGAACACCCATCCGACCATGGCGTACACGTACAGCAGGAGCGCGCCGACGAGCAGAAAGCTCAGGGTGCCGGGCAGGCTCTTGCCCACGGCCACGATCACGATGCGCAACTGGGGCAGGAACCGCGCGGCGCGGAGCACCCGGGCCAGCCGCAGCAGCCGCAGCGCGGTGGCGTTCTCCCGGGCGAACGGGGTGCAGGCCAGGCCGACGACCAGCAGGTCGAAGACGTTCCAGGGATCGCGGAAGAAGTCCTTGGGACGGTCGGCGTGGGCGGCGGCGCGCAGCAGGATCTCGGCGCTGAAGGCGCCGAGGAAGAGATACTCGGTGGCCTTGAGGGCGTGGTGCCATTGGTGCACGACACCGCTGTACGTCTCGACGCCCAGCAGGACGGCGTTGGCCGCGATGAGACAGAACACAGTCATGGTGAACGCGTCGGAATCCACGATCCGGCGGCTGCGGTCCGCGAGAGTGCGACGGAACGCCTCGGAGGTCTGTTCGGACATGGGTGCTTCGTTTCCTCGCAGACCTGGTCCCGCTCCTCAACAGCAGTGGATCTTAGAGGGTGTTGATGTCGGACGGTCGGCCAGGACCGGCCTTCCCCTCGGGCTTTCCCCGAAAGGGTCCGGCGGGGGGCAAGGGCGGTGGAGGCCGGCGTCCGCGGACGGCACGCGGTGAGACACCTCGTGGGGGCCGCTCGCGGTGCGCCGCGCACACCACAGGCGCCGGTCACGCTCTGGCTATGGCGCGTTTGTCTGAGATGCCGCTGAATGGGTTAATGATCCTGAGAATTGGATGAACGATCGCATCCCTGTGTGCTTCCTGGGCACGTGTTCGAGGTGGACAGCACTCCGACTGCATCAGGACCCGGTTCGGACAGACCGGACGGACACGGACCCGCCGCCGAGCCACCCGGCCGCGCCGCTTCCGGCGTCCGGACCGGGGGCACCCTGACCCTGGCCCCGCCGCGGCCGGACGACCGGCGCGCCCGGGGCGGGCACGGATTCCCGTCCGCATCGCGGAAGGGCCGGGTGCGGGGCGTCGACGGACTGCGGACCCTCGCCGTCCTCCTGGTCCTGGCCTACCACTTCGAGGACGGGCCGCTGCCGGGCGGCGCCCTGGGCGTGGACGTCTTCTTCACCATCAGCGGATTCGTCATCACCCGGCTGCTGCTCGTCGAGTTCGCCCGCACCGGCGCCGTCCGCATGCGGACGTTCTACTGGCGGCGCTGGAAGCGGCTCGTCCCCGCCCTTCTGGTGGTCTGCGCGCTGTGCGCCGTCCTCGCGGCCACCACCCGGCTCCGCGGCTTCGACGGTGCCTGGGCGTCCATAGCCCTGTCCGCCACGTTCCTGGTCAATATCGTCCGGGCCGCCCAGCCCGGCCCCTACACGGACGAGACCGCTCTCCTCGGGCACACCTGGTCGCTGGGGGTGGAAGAACAGTTCTACCTGCTCTGGCCGCCGTTGCTGCTGCTCCTCCTGCGCCGCTTCAGGCCCCGCACCGTGCTGCTGTGGGCCGTGGTGCTCTGTCTGCTGCCGCTGCTCTGGCGCTGTTTCCTGTGGAGTCCGTCCGCGGCGCACCGCATCTACAACGGCACCGACACGCGCGCCGACCAGTTGCTGGTCGGCGCGCTGCTCGCGCTGGTGGTGGCCCGGCTCGACACGCAGGACCCGCGGCTGGCCGCACTGCGCCGATGGGCGGGCCGACTGGCCTGGCCGGCGATGGCGATGCTGGCCCTGATCGCCTGGCAGGTGCCGATGACCGGCACCAGCGCCTGGACGGCGCCCTGGTACACCGTGGGATTCCTGCTGACGGCCGTCCTCTCCGCCACGGTGGTCGCGGCGCTGGAACTCCAGCCGCTCGGTCTGCTCTCCCGTGTCCTGTCCCTGGCCCCGCTGGCCTGGATCGGTCGTAACCTCAGCTACGGCCTCTATCTGTGGCACTACCCCCTCGGCCGTCTGATGGCCGACCTGGGGCTGGGCACCTGGCATGTACCGGCCGCTGTCGCCGCCACGTTCGCGGCGGCGACGGCCTCGCACTATCTCATCGAGAAACCGCTCACCCGCCGGAGGCGCCCCACACCTCAAGGGGCGCCTGTTCCGCCGTAGCGCTGCCGGAGCGACGCGCGACGACCCCTCTCAGCACACCGGTGCTGTCCTTCGCCGACCGGTGATGCTCCTTCACCGTGCCTTCTGCCCGTCGCCCCTGGCCGTTACCGCGATGGCCCCCGTACGCGGCTGGGATGGCCTCCGTATCGCAGGGACGGCCCGCCCCACGGCCGGACCGCCCCGAGCGACCACGTGCGTCGAGCACCAACTTGCTAGGGGAAACCATGTACGACCAGGACGGAAAGCAGCCGCGCGCGGGCGGCGACGCGGCCCCGCGCACCCTGCGGACCGGCATCGCGCTCGGGGTGGCGGGTCTGCTCGCGGCCGTCAACACCCTCACCGTCTCCGGAGCGGCGCGGGCGGTCGCGCCGACGGCGCCCGTCGCGGTACCGGCGGCCTCCGTTTCCGCCACCGCTCCCGTTGCCGGCCTCGCTCCCGGCCTCGCTCCCGCCACCGCTCCCGCCCTCGCTCCCGCCACCGCTCTCCAGCAGGTGCGGTGGACGACGGACACCGTGGCGCCCGGCGTCCAGGTGCGCACCGGCGTCATCCAGAACAGGGGCGCCAGGCCGGTCTGGACGGTCACGATCCAGGCTCCGGCCGTCAACCGGCTGACGGGCGCGGCGACCTGGGCCCCGCTGGGCGACCGCGCCTGGGCCGACACCACCGAGGGGCAACTGCGCGCCGCCGGGTTCGCGCCGCGCGTGGAGCGGGTCGTCTGGGACGAGTACGCGGACACCCCGCGCGGCACCATGGGCTGGCAGCTACGGGTGGGCTCGTACGCCACCCAGGCCGAGGCCCAGAGCACCAACCAGGCCGTCTCGGCGGGCGGCTTCCGCACGGCCGTGGAGTGGACGGGCTACGACGGCCGGCAGCTCGCCGACCGGGAGAGCGTCCATGTCGCGGTCATCGACCCGGCCCGGTTCCGGGGCACGGTGGCGAGCACCCACGACGGCAACGTCGCGGACCGAGGGACGACGTCCTCCGTCGCCGTGAAGAACGGTTCCCTGCTCGCCGTCAACGGCGGCTTCTTCATCACCTCCGACGCGGACGGTGTGCAGGGCACGGTGGCCGGTATCGCCGCCTACGACGGCGAGCTGGAGTCGATGGCCGCCGGCTCCCGCGCCGCGCTGATCCTGGCGGACGGCGGGCGGCATCCCCGTATCACCGATCTGTCCACCACGGTCACCGCCCGCGCGAAGTCGTCCGCGTACGCGGTGCAGGGCATCAACCGGCTCCCCGGCAAGGTGCGCAACTGCGGCCGTCCGGGCGGTGCCCCCACCGAGCTGGCCCGCCATGACACCACCTGTTCCCTGCCCGACGACCTGGTGAAGTTCACCCCGAGATTCCGGGCCGCCCTGCCCGAGGGCGCCGGTGTCCAGGTGGTGCTCGACTCCAGGGACCGCGTGGTCTCCACGGGCCCGCGCGGCGGTACGGTCCCGGCCGGCGGCTCCGTCCTCCAGGGCATCGGGGGCGCGGCCGACTGGCTGTCGGCCCAGGGCCACGAGGGCGAGCGGATCTCGGTGCGGGAGGTCATCCGTGACTCGGCGGGACGGCAGGTCGAGCTGGGTGCCCACGACAGCATCGTCAGCGCCGCGCCGACCCTGGTGAAGAACGGCCGGATCGCCGTCGACGCCGCCACCGAGGGCACACTCGACCCCCTGGACCTGTCGTTCGGCTTCGCCTGGTCGAACGTGCGCCAGCCCCGCACCATGGCCGGTATCGACGGGCACGGGCGGCTGCTCCTGGTCACCGTCGACGGACGTCAGCCGGGCGTCAGTGAGGGCTTCACACTGGGCGAGGCCGCGCGCTTCATGCGTTCCCTGGGCGCGAAGCAGGCCCTCAACCTGGACGGCGGCGGCTCCAGCGCGATGGTGGTCGGCGGCAAGCTCGTCAACATCACGTCGGACGCGACCGGCGAGCGCGCCGTGGGCGACACCGTCCAGGTCCTGCTGGCCCGCCGAGGCTGACGGACCCGCGACACCCCCGCGGAACGCCCCGGCCGGGGGCTCCTTCCCCGGCCGGGGCGCCGCGCCACGGCCGAAGCGGCGAGCCGGTGGGGCAGCGCCGAGGCGGGCGAAGACCTGAGCCGCCGGGCCGGGCGAACGGCGGCTGGACAGCCCTTACGAGTCGACGGAGTCCTGGGCGGATCTGTTGCGGGACTGCCGTCGGCGCGGGATGCGCGACCCGATGCTCACGGTCGGCGACGGGCGCGATGGGCCTGTGGAAGGCACTGGCGGAGGTGTTCCCCGCCGCCCGCCACCAGATGTGCTGGGTTCACAAAACTCGAAACGTCTCGAACGTCTTGCCGAAGTCCGCGCAGCCCGGCGCGAAGAAGGCTCTACAGGAGATCTCCCATGCCGAGGACCGTGCGCACGCCGAGAAGGCGGTCACCGCGTTTGTGAAGGCTTACGGAGCGAAGTGGCCCAAGGCCACCGCGAAGATCACCGGCGAGGTCGACGAGCTGCTGGCGTTCTATGACTTCTCCGCCGCGCACTGGGTGCGTCTGAGGACCACGAATCCGATCGAGTCGACCTTCAGCACCGTGAAGCTTCGGACCAAGGTCACCTGCGGCGCCGGCAGCCCTGCCGCGGCCCTCGCGAGGGTCTTCAAGCTCGTGGAATCCGCCCAGGCCCGCTGGCGCACGATTACGCGAACCGTTCACGGCGCAGCGGCCCCAACAGATCGCCCGTCAGTTGCTGGCGGCCGAAGAACCGTCCGCTGTCCCCTGTTTCATACCGGGCCAGCCCCCGGTATGGCGGGTCCGGGTCCCCCGTGCCGTCCTCGGCCGCCAGCGCGGCCGCTTCCGTGGATGCCTGGGGCCATCGGGCTTCCCACTCTGCACTGTGCCTCCACCCGCAGCTTCCGCAATTCGAACGCGAACCGCTGTACCGGGCCGGCTCCTGGATCCGCCGGTACCTCACGACGACCCGCCACAGCTACTTCATTCTTCCTCCGCCCGGTCCCGGCCAGCTACGCAGCCCTTACCGCCTCCACGAGATCACGCCCAGCCTACGACCTCGCCGTACCAGGGTTCCTTCCTTCCGACGCCATATGCAGGGCCGTCACGAGTGGCAACGGATGCTTCAGGAAGTACGGTGACCAGTTCTGGATCCGGAACTGGGATTCCCCCACCGTCGGCCTTTGGGTGGATTGGCAGAACGAACTCTGGGACGGTCAGTACTGGCTGGCCTACCGTTCCGGCAGTTGCAGTGCGTCCCAGCTGAACACCGGGCAGTGGGGGGTCTGCAATAAGGACCTATACGAGAACACCAGCATCAACCACTACGAAGGCCGGGGCAGCAAGGTGCGGTGGCGGATCGTGGCGTGCACGTCCATCGGGGAGTGGTCCCCGTGGCACGCAAACAATTAATGAGCCTTTCCCGACCTTCCTGTAGCTAGGACTTGTCCGGCCGATCGTGTTCGGACTTGTCGTATCGGGTGGTCACGGCCCGGTGCTGTTTCAGCCTGTTGATGGCCCGTTCGACGGTGTTACGTTTCTTGTACCGCTCTTCGTCGAAGCCCGGCGGCCGTCCGCCGCGTGCGCCTTTGCGCAGGCGGGCGGCCTTGCTGTGGGTCTTCTCCGGGATGACGTGCCGGATGCCCCGACGTCTCACGTACTCGCGGCAAGGCCCGTTGCTGTATGCCTTGTCGGCTGTGAAACTGTCGGGTCTGCTGCGAGGCCGTCCCTGGCCGGTCCGTGGGACACGGATCCTCTCCAGCACCGCCCTGAACTGAGTGCAGTCCGCCCGTTGTCCTCCGGTGACGATCAGGGACAGCGGGCGGCAGCGGGCGGCAGCGGCCGGCCACACTCAGGTGGAGTTCGCTGGTGAACCCGCCACGCGATCTGCCTAGTACTCCAGCCGTAGATCGTGATCTTGCGGTTGGCGCCCCGGAGGGGTAGATGGGGCCACCGTTGATCATCTCGACGAGATCGGCCGGACTGTCAGGGAGGCCATTCTTTCTCCGCCTACTTGAGCTCGCCGAGACGGCGGGCGTCCCTGATGTCGCTGAGCTTCGCAGCCGTAGCTGGGGTCCACTCCTTCTCCTGTTCACTGAGACGGAGCGCGTCCTCAATCGCACTGAGCTTCGCGGAGGACAGGACGCCCGCCTGCCCGATCAGGTCGTCCCGGGACAGTGTGGTCAGCCAGGTGCAAGGGGTGAAGCCCGGATGCGGGAAGCCGAACCGCAGCACGCCTTCGAAGGGCAGTCCTTCCGTAGCTCCTACTGCCACTTCGACTCCCAGACCGCTGATGTCGACGTCAGCCGGAGCGACGACCTGCATCGCCCGGAACCCGCGCGCCTCGTCTCCCGACAGGAGTACGACCGGCCGTCGCTCGTCGAACTCGACCCACCAGACTTCGCCGCGTTGCACATGTCCTCCTGGCCCGGGACTGCGGGCGGACCCCGCACGCTCGCGACCGAAGCACGGAAGTAGTGCAGCCCCGTCTCCGGACGCCTTGACTGTTCGAAGGACTCTAATCTGTGTCGCCAGGTCGGCCGCCACTACCTGGCCAACGATCCTGATCTTTGGTGGGGGCTGCCGTGGGAACGCGTGCGGCCACCGCTGATCATCGGCGTGTGAAGACAGATGATCATGCGGTGGCCGCAGGTCACAGCGTAGACCCTGCCGGTTGGCAGGAAGTGTTCGAGGGCCTGATGGGTCGGATCGCGAGCCGGTTCGCGCGGGTCGAACCTCGGCGTCGGGTGCGGCAGTTGATACTCGGGCTCCTGGCGGACCTGCCGCGCAAGAACTGCTGGACGATCGCAGAGCATGTCGGGGACGCCACGCCGGACGGGTTGCAGCACCTGCTGGGGCGGGCGAAGTGGGACGCCGACCTGGTCCGTGACGACCTGCGCGGCTTCGTGCTGGATCACCTGGCGGACGACCAGGCGGTGCTGGTGGTCGACGAGACCGGCGACCTGAAGAAGGGCACCCACACTGTGGGAGTGCAACGCCAGTACACCGGCACCGCGGGCAGGATCGAAAACGCGCAAGTCGCGGTGTACCTCACCTACACCTCCCGGCACGGGCACGCCGCCATCGACCGCGCTCTGTACCTGCCCAAGTCCTGGACCAGTGACCCGGACCGCTGCGAGCAGGCCGCCGTCCCGGATACGGTCGGCTTCGCGACCAAGCCGCACCTGGGTCAGCAGATGATCGAACGCGCCCTGGACGCCGGAGTGTCAGCTGCGTGGGCGGCTGGCGACGAGGTCTACGGCGACAACCCGAACCTGCGCACCGCCCTGGAGGCAGGACAGTTGGGCTACGTGCTCGCGGTCTCCCGCACCTACCGCGTCCCCACCCCGGCCGGCCCTCAGCGTGCCAACCACTTGGCCAAGCGCATCCCGCGCCGGGCCTGGCAGAAACTGTCCGCCGGACGCGGCGCGAAGGGGCACCGCTGGTACGACTGGGCGCTGGTCGCCATCACCACGGGCGAACCGACGGGCCATCGACACCTTATGATCCGCCGCAAACGCAGCACCGGCGAACTGGCCTACTACCGCTGCTACTCGCCCCGTCCGGTGCCGCTGTCCACGCTGGTCAAGGTCGCGGGAAGCCGCTGGACGGTGGAGGAGACGTTCCAGAGCTCGAAGGGACTGGCGGGGCTGGACGAGCACCAAGTGCGCCGCTGGGACTCCTGGCACCGGTGGGTCACCCTGGCCCTGCTCGCCCACGCCTTCCTCGCCGTCACCACCGCCCTCGAATGCCGCAACCAGGCCCCAGTCCGACGACGGGACCAGCCCCGACGGACTGGTCCCGCTCACCTGCAACGAGATCCAGCGCCTGTTCACTACCCTGATCGCCCGACCCGCCCGCGACCTGGCCCAACGACTTCGCTGGTCCACCTGGCGCCGACGCCACCAAGCTCGCGCCCGCCACAGCCACTACCGCCGCCAAGCCGCCGGGCCATGAAGATCACGATCTACGGCTGGAGTACTAGGCCCTCATCTCCAGCACCACCTCCACCAGGCGGGCGACGAGGCTCTGCCACGGCATGTCGTCCTGGTGTACCGGCATTCCCTCCCCTTTGACACGGGCGTCGGCGCCGGCGGCGGATCGGTGCGAGCCCGGTCCGCGTGCTGGTGGGCCCGCACGATGGTGGACTCCACCGAGATGTCCCCGTCGATCTCACCGGGGCGTCGGCAGCGGCCTGGACCTGCCGCAGCAGCCGCTCCCACTCCGCATCGCTCAGACCACCCCGCCCCATGCCCACACCAACGAGCCACACACGAAGCAGTCACATGATCGACCGGACACGTCCTAGTCGCCTTGCTCGACACCTGAGCTGTATTGGGCTTCACAGCCGTGTGTCGTTCTGACGTCGTCGGCCGACTACTACCTTTGGTCTGTGAGGACCATCGAGGATTGGGAGCGGGCTGTCGCGGCCGTCGGCATGCCGCCTTTGCACAGTCGGCGGATCACCAATGAGGATTTTCATCCGAGTCTCGTGAGTGGGGAGCTGGGGCCACTCCGATTGGCCAAGCTTGTCACCCCGCCGGGTGATTGCTATCGGGATACGAGATTGGTGCGGGCTAACCACCGGGGCCTGTGTCAGATCGAGGTGATCCTCGAAGGGTGGGCGCTCGCCGAGCAGGGTGGCCGTCAGGCAGAAGTCGGCCTCAACGATTTGGTCGTCATTGATCCGGCTCAGCCGGTACGGTTTTCCAGCTCAGCGACTACCAGCGTGACGATATTGGTACAAGGGTCTCTGCTGGGCATCGGGGCGGACGATCTCTCCCAGTTGTCCGCGGTACGTATCCCCGGCGATCGTGGCCCCGGTGCGCTGGTCTCTTCGTTGGCACGTGGCCTGACACGCTCGCTGGGCGGGATTCAGGGCGAGGAGGCGATCACATCGGGGAACGCCGTCGTCGACCTGATCGCGGTGGCGCTACGCGCTCAGTTGGGCGGGCGGCATCCTGCAACTGACAGGGCGCTGCGGGCTAGGGTTCTCTCTTTCATCGAGGCATGGCTGCCCGACCCGGAACTCTCCCCGGCTGCGGTTGCGGCGGCACACCACATCTCAGTTCGCCGACTTCATCAGCTCTTCGAGACGGAGTCGCTGACAGTGGCAGCGCTGATCCGTTGGCGCCGCCTGGAGAGGTGCCGACGTGACCTTGCTGACCCTGCGTTCCGTGAGCTGACCGTCGCGGCCATAGGTGCCCGCTGGGGATTCTCCGATCCGTCACACTTCAGCCGGCTCTTCAAGGCCGCGTACGGCTACACGGCCGCCGAGCACCGGAAGCTGCACTGAGATCCAAGGGATATGCGCGGGATGACAAGACTATCCACTGCTGACCTTGACAGCCTGTCTGGCAGCAGCCTGCACCCGGTGGGCTGAAACGCTTTGGAGAGTGGCGCACGGTGGAAAAGTCAGTCGACGCGATGAGCTCCATTTCGGCACGGATGAACGAAGCGTGGGGGCGCGGCGATGCCGCTGCCTTCCTCGCCGACTTCGCCGTCGACGCCGAGTTTGTCGCGTTCGAGGGGACTGTCCTCAAGGGGATCGACGAGATGGTGAATTTCCACCGATCGCTCTTCGACACCTCGTTGAAAGGCTCCCGTCTGGTGAACGGGCGAGTGGTTTTCGCCCGGATCGTCGGTGACGACTGGGGGGTAGTGCACCACCGCTGCCAGTTCATCGCGCCGGGCGAGGACACGCCCGTGTCGAGCCGCGATTCCATGCAGATACTTGTCGTCCGCTGGATTGACGAGCGTTGGCAGGTCGTGACACTTCAGAACTCGCGCATCGTTACCCTGGACCGGCAGCTGCAGCTGGACGCCCTCGAATCTGCGGCAAAGGGATAGCGATACCTCCTCCATGGCCTACGCCTCTCAGGGCAATATCCTATGCAACGGGCCGGCGCTGATGGATGCACCAGATGGAGCCGATATCGCTTCCTCGTATGACCGTGAACTGCCGCTTGCACCACTCGTTGTGGGATCCGGGCGTGACGGCTTCAAGGTTGGAACTGTTCGCGGCTCACTCCCCATTGAACCGGCGCGGATCGAGTTTGATACGCATGTGAATGCTAGCCCCGCTTCGGACGTATGACGCTTCCGAGCGTCCCCGACACGGATTTGACGAAGCGGTTGCCAGAATCGGCGCGAAATCCCGGCCGGGGTATGGGATGCAACCGAGCGTAACGAATATGCGTTCTCCCCGGCGTATCTGTCAGCCAGAACCCGTATCGCAAGAAGTCATCTAATCTGTGCCACCGATTAACACTGGAGTATCGTGTCTGAAACGCAGTACGAGCAGGGACGGAAGGTCGCCATTGTCACCGGCAGTTCGCGAGGCATCGGCCGGGCCATCGCGTTGCGGCTGGCTGCTGACGGGGCACGCGTCGTCGTCAACTACAACAGCGATGCGGAAGCGGCGAAGCGGGTGGCCGCCGCGGTTGAGGAGGCCGGCGGTGAGGCCATCTTCGTGCGGGCGAACGTGAGCGACGCGGAGCAGCTCCGCTCGCTGTTCGATGCCGCCGAGCAGCGCTTCGGCGGGCTCGACGTGTTCGTTCACAACGCCTACGGATTCCGGCTCGGCGCGCTCTCCGACGCCACCGACGAGGACTACGACCACACGTTCGGGTCCAATACCCGGGCGACGTTCGAGGCGTTGCGTGAGGCCGCAACCCGGCTGCGAGACGGGGGGCGGTTCGTCTACATTTCCTCGGTCGCCACCCTTATCCATGGTGCGGGTATCTCGTTGTACGCGGCGAGCAAGGCGGCCGGCGAGCAGCTGGTGCGTGCGTTCGCCCACGAGGTCGCGCCTCGTCGTATCACCGTGAACAGCGTGCTGCCTGGCACGACGGACACGGAGGGGTTGCGCGCAGAGAATGCCAACGCGCCCGACTTCTTCGAGCAGCGCGCTGCCCAGGCCCCTATGGGGCGGCTGGGGAAGCCGGAGGACATCGCTGATGTCGTGGGCTTCCTGGCCTCTGATGCGGCCCGCTGGGTCACGGGCCAGAGCATCACCGTTGCCGGCGGCGAATTCTGACGCGGCTCCTTGCTCGCGTCAGCGCTACTTGCAATCCGGTGAGTGTCAGTGACAGATATGTTTCTCGTTTGGAAGGTACCGAAAATGCGTCGAGGTGCTTCCCATTTTCCAGGTGATGCCGGATTGTGCCCGAGTGTGCGATCGGCGGGGAAACGGCCGCCGCAGGAATTTCACATGATGGGGCGTGAGGTGGCAGATCGGCTCGCCTGTACTCCGCGGTTCCACGTACCGCCACATAGCTGACGTACGGCAAACTGTACTCAGACCCAGGAAGTACGCGCGGAATGACAAGACGGTTCCTGGTCGACTCTGAGAACGTATCTAATGACAGCCGCCACTCGGCGGGCCGAGAAATTTTGGGACGGTGGTCCATGGTGAATAAGTCGGTCGACGCGATGGGTTCAATTTCGGCACGGATGAGTGAGGCTTGGGCTCGCGGCGATGCTACCGCCTTCGTCGCCGATTTCGTCGCCGACGCTGAGTTTGTCGCGTTCGAGGGGACTGTCCTCAAGGGAATCGACGAGATGGTGAATTTCCACCAGCCGCTCTTCGACACCTCGTTGAAGGGCTCCCGTGTGGTGAACGGGCGAGTGGTTTTCGCCCGGATCATCGGTGATGACTGGGGAGTGGTACACAATCGGTCCCAGGTTGTCATGCCGGGCCAGGACGCCCCGGTGCCGAGCCGTGACTCCATGCAGATACTTGTCGTCCGCTGGATTGACGAGCGTTGGCGAGTCGTGACGTTTCAGAACTCGCGTGTCATCACCTTGGAACGGCAGTTGCAGCTGGACGCCCTCGAATCTGCGGCGAAGGCGTAGCGCGGCTCCTGGTGAGGTCGTGTCGGAGCGGCTGGCGATGTCACGCCGTTGCTTGAGGCCGGCCTGTCCGGGATGCTTTCCCGCCTGCATGGCAGCCTTGCGGTGGAGGTTGATGTGATGAGCGAGGAGACCGAGACTGCACGCTTTTGGCGGCCGACCGCGCCGCCCGGCGTGGACCTGCTGCGGGCGCGCTACGTCAGTCATACCTTCGGGAAGCACACCCACGAGAGCTACGTGCTGGCTGCCACCACCGGCGGCGGGGGGGCGAGGCGTCACATGGTTTTGGTGCGGTCGGGGACGAGGCTGGCGATGGCGCGGTAGGTGTCGGGCAGGCGGTCTTGGCGGTGGGTTCGGCGAATGAGCTGTTTCCAGCGTTTGTGGTCGGCGAGGACGCGTTCGACGGTGATGCGGTCGCAGGAGTGCCGGTGACGGTCTCGTTCCCGTTGGTCGACTCTGCCGGGCAGTGCTCCGGGCCGCGGCTTCCCCGGTGGTGTGATGGCCTGGCCGGGGTGATCACGTCTGAGGCCGGGGTAGCCGTCGTCCAGGAGCACTTCCACGTCGGGGGAGTGCTGGAAGCAGGGCGGTCAGGGACCGCGCCCCGCCCGCTCAGCCAGGAACGCACGTATCTCCCCGACGGCCCTGGTGATGGTGGAGCGGTCGACGCCGGACAGCAGCGCGAGACGGCGTGTGGGAGGTCGTGCCTCGGGTGAATGAGCGTGGCCACCGGTCGGTCGACGAAGACCAGCTGGTGGCGGGCGCCGGCTCCCCGCGGCCCGCTTCCTCGTCCCGCCTCGCGCGGCATGGCGGCGGCTTTCCACGCCGGCCTGCCACGGCACGGGCAACTCCTCGATCAGAAAGGCCAGATGACGCCGAGAGATCCCCGTGACCAGCCGATACGCCAGGACCGCCCGATCGACCATGACCGCCACACATGGATCATGCCACCCACCAGCAAGAACCCCCTACCCGCTATCACCCACCAACTTTTTGGGGAAGGTGGTCGTAGACGGCTCGGACATAGGCGGCACTGCGGTCGGATCCGAGGATGCCGGGTGCCATCCTGTTCATGATGTAGGCGATCGTCATACGCCGTTCGAGATCCATAATGATCATCGATCCGCCCCAGCCGCCCCAGAAGCAGATGCGCCCCTGCGGGATCCAGGGGACGGCGTCCCGTTGCGGCAGCGCGTACCCGATGCCCCAGCGCAGGGGCAGACCGTTGACCAGGTCGGTGCCGTCCGTCTGCGGGGCGAGGGCGAGGTCGATCGTCTTCCCGCCGAGGAGCCGTACCCCGTCGACCTCGCCGCCCCGGGACAGCACGGACAGGATGCGGGCCACCGAGCGCGCGTTCCCGTGGCCGTTGGCCGCGCCGATCTCCGCGGCGCGCCAGCCGGGGGTGTTGGCCGTCTCGGCGCTGACGGCCGGTCCGGTCAGCGTTCTGACGGCGGGGCTGTCCGCGCCCATGGCCTCCAGGTCGAACAGAAGCGGGGGCGGCGGAACGACATCGGCGATCCGGCTCCAGTCCTGTTCCGCCGCCCCGATCTGGAAGTCCGCGCCCAGGGGCGTGGCGATCTCCTCGGCGACGAACCGCTTCAGGGAGCGGCCGCTGACGCGGCGGACGAGTTCGCCGACGAGATGGCCGAAGGTGAAGAGGTGGTAGCCGGAGGCCGTTCCCGGCGTCCACCACGGGGCCTGGGCCGCCAGCCGGGCGGTGGTCCTCCGCGTGTCGTAGAGGTCCTCGACGGTGGCCGGCTGATCGAGTCCGGAGACACCGGAGGCGTGGGAGAGCAGATGCCGGACGAGGACGTCCTGCTTGCCGTTGGCCGCGAACTCGGGCCAGTACCGTGCCACCGGCGCGAAGACGTCGAGGTCACCGCGGTCCACGAGCATGAGAGCGGCGAGGCTGGTGACCGTCTTGGTGACCGACCAGACATTGGTGATGGTGTGCTCGTCCCACGGGACGGTGTGCTCCGGGTCCCGGAAGCCGCCCCAGAGGTCGACGGCGCGCTCGCCGTCGATGTCGACGACGAGCGAGGCTCCCAGTTCCTCACCGGAGTCGAGATTTCGCTGAAGGGCGGCGCGCACGGCGTCGAAACGGGGCGCGGACGCGCCGTGGAGATCGGTCATGACGGGTGTCTTTCTCTATGGCCTCCGAGGCACGGTTCGGATCCGCCAGGGGCCCGGTGCCGGAGGACTGGGTGCGCGCGGACAGGGCTTCCCGGCTCCCCATCGGGGGAGCCCTCCGGGCGCGTTCACCAGTCTGGAACCGTCACACAGGTGTCAAGGTCAAGCTCAAGGTCAGCGCCCCGGGCCAGGAGGGCCACCAACCTCGATGCCGTACGCTCGGCCGGGTGCGGATCGGAGAACTGGCGGAGCGCACCGGTACGTCCCGGCGCCTGCTGCGCTACTACGAGCAACAGGGGCTGATCGGGTCGGGCCGCTCACCGAACGGCTACCGTCAGTACGACGAGTCGGCCGTGGGGCGGGTGCTCCAGGTGAGGGGACTGCTCGACGCCGGCCTGCCCACCCGGGTCATCCAGCAGGTCCTGCCCTGCCTGGACACGCCTCGCAGCAGCATCCGCTTCTCGGGAGTGACGCCCGGGACGATCGCCGTCCTGGAACGCGAACGCGACCGGATGTCCGAGCGCATCCAGTGCCTGACCCACAACAGGGACGCGATCGCCGGCTACCTCGACGCACTGCGCGCGGCCGAGCACACGGACGCGTCGCCCGGGTAACGCCGAGGACATCACGGCGAGGACATCACGGCGAGGACCACCGTGCTGTCGTGCTGATCCGCGCTATGCCTGTGGTGCTGATCCGTGCGGTCAGGCGCGTTCCGACGCCCGGAGCCAGTCCTCGAAACGGGTCTCGGACAGCAGCGCGCCGTCACCCGGGAGAAGGCTGCGCTCCTTGAGCGGGGTGCCGAAGTAGCCGGCCTCGGGGGTGGTGACCACCTCGCGGGGGTCGCCCTTGAGGGTCAGGTCCGTACGAATGAGTTCGTCCATTCCGAACGGCTCGGGGCCGGCGACCTCGGTGATGCCGTTGACGGGATCCCCGACAGCGGCGCGGCTCACGGCCCTGGCGACATCGTCGCTCGCGATCGGCTGGATGAGCGCGGGCGGGAGGCGAACCGTCCCGTCCACGGTGGCGGAGTCGGCGATGCCGTCCACGAACTCGAAGAACTGGGTGGCCCGCACGATCGAGTACGCCAGACCGGACGCCGCGATCAGCCGTTCCTGCGCGGTCTTCGCCTGGAAGTACGGGCTTTCCGGCAGCCGGTCCGTACCCACGACGGACAGTGCCACATAGTGGCCCACCCCGGCGGCCTTCGCCTCGGCGAGAAGGCGGGTGGTGGAGGTGGTGAAGAAGTCCATCACCGCCTTCTTCTCGAAGGACGGCGAGTTCGACACGTCCACGACGACCTGCGCGTCCTTCAGCGCGTCCGCGAGGCCTTCACCGGTGAGGGCGTTCACCCCCGAGTGCGGGGACGCGGGGACGGCCTCCAGGCCCTGCTCGGCGAGGTCCGCGACGACCTTGGAGCCGATGAGCCCGGTGCCGCCGACAACAACGATCTTCGTCATGGTGAATCCTCCCTGCGTGTGCAGGAGACCTAGGGCCACATGGACCCCGTAGACGCGCGGCCACGCGGATCCGTACGGCCGACGCGCGCGTGGGCTCAGCGTTCTCGCGGGCCGGGGGCCGCGGTCGCGCGGTAGGAGGCGATCTTCCTGTCGATCGCGGCCAGGTGCTTGCGTGTCTGCTCCATCCGCGCGACCACCTCGTCGCGGTGCTGTTCCAGCAGGCGCAGCCGTTCGGCGTTGGTTCCCTCACGCCGGGCCAGTTCCGCGTACCGCCGGATGCCGGAGATCGGCATCCCCGTCTCCCGCAGCATCACCAGACCCGCCAGCCACGCCAGATCGTGCGGACCGTAACGACGGCGTCCGGAGGCGGAGCGGGGCGTGGGCTGGAGTGTCAGCCCCGCCCGTTCGTAATAGCGCAGGGTGTCCACGCTCAGACCGCACGCGACCGCCGCGTCACCGATCCCCAGCCCTTCGGCGGGAACCTCGGCCGTCACCTCGGGGAGGAGCAACTCGTCCATCTCTCCACTATGAGACCTGGAGCGCACTCCAGGGCAAGGCGACGGGATGCGGCCGGGACCGGGGTGGCGGGTCCCCGCCGCTCCGGACTTGACCTGGAGCGCACTCCCGGTCGCAGGCTGGGTCCGTTGTGTCCGTGGCCGCGCCCCGGACCGCCGTGCACGGACTCGTACACGGACTCCCGGGCCGGGCGTCCGGCGCGGCGCGTCCGGCGCGGCGCGTCACCGCGGCGGACACACAGGAACCAGGGAAACCAGGAACCAGGGGAACCAGGCCAGGGAAACCAGGCCGGGGAAACCAGGAAAGAGAGAGCAACCGTGAAGACGATCGAACTGGGCACTGAGGGCCTGCGGGTACCGGTGCAGGGCTTCGGTGCCATGGGCATGAGCGCGTTCTACGGGGCGCGCGACGAGAAGGAGGCCGTGGCCACCCTCAACCGGGCCGTGGACCTGGGCGTCACCTTCATCGACACGGCCGAGGCGTACGGACCGTTCGAGAACGAGAAGCTCATCGCCCGCGCCCTGGGCCACCGCCGTTCCGAGATCACTCTCGCCACGAAGTTCGCCAGGGACTTCGACGCCGAAGGCGCTCCGCCGGACGGTCGCCCCGAGCATGTGCGCCGGGCGGTGGAACGCTCACTGCGCCATCTGGGAACCGACACCATCGATCTGTACTACCTCCACCGTGTCGACCCGGCCGTCCCGATCGAGGAGACCGTCGGTGCCATGGGCGAGCTGGTCGACTCCGGGTGGGTCCGGTACCTCGGGCTCTCCGAGGCCGCCGCCGCCACCGTCCGGCGCGCTCACGCCGTGCACCCGATCGCCGCCCTCCAGTCCGAACTGTCGCTCTTCAGCCCGGACCTGCTGGACAACGGGATCAAGGCCGCGCTGGACGAGCTGGGGATCGGTCTGGTGGCCTTCTCCCCCCTCGGCCGGGGGTTCCTCTCCGGCGCCATCCGCAGCGTCGACGACCTCGACGCCGACGACGCGCGCCGCGGTCTGCCCCGTTTCTCGCCCGGGAGCATCGCCGCCAACCTCGAACTGGTGGAGCGCGTCCGTGTCATCGCCGAGGCCCGGGGCGCGACCCCCGGTCAGATCGCCCTGGCATGGGTGGCCGCCCAGGGCGCCGTCCCCATTCCCGGCACCAAGCGGCGCCGCTACCTGGAGGAGAACGCCCGCGCGGCCGAGATCACCCTGACGGACGAGGAGCTCACCGCCCTGAGCGGCGCCGTACCGGCCGACGCCGTGACCGGTGCCCGGGACACGGACGCGGGGCTCGCGCTCACCAACCGCTGACCGCGTGGCGGGTAGCCGTCGCCGCGTGACCGGTAGCCGTCGCCGCGTGGCGGGTGGCCGTCGCGGGTCCGAGCGGGGCCCGGCGCCGAGCCGGGTCCCGCACGGTCGTCGTCCGGTCGTCGTCACCCCCGGGCGACGGCGATGGAGCCCTTCAGCCGTTCCCCCGACTCGTAGACCATGTACGGCACACCGTCCTGGGTGCCGAAGCTCGGCGCGGCGCTGCGGCCGTTGTCGGGTGCTCCGGCGGACGAGTTGTAGAACGGACCGAGGTGATCGCGGCGTGTGAAGTCGTTGCCGACTTCGGTGATCATGAGATCGCCGCCGCTCTCCTTGTCCTTGTTGTAGACGACGTAGGCGCTGCCTCCGCGCGTCAGCAGGTGCGGGCCCCCGATGTTCACCGCGCCCACGTCCGTGTGGCTGATCAGGGGCCTCTGGTCGAAGGTCCACTGACGGCCGTCCGGGGACCAGCCCCACCCGATGTCCCGGTGGTTGGTGGTGTTGTTCAGCATGTACACCATGACGAAGTGGGCCTTCTTCGCGGGCAGTTCGTGTGCGAAGACCCGGGCGTACGAGGTCTCCGTCGTCCCCGCCGGCAGCATTGACGTGCTCAGCACCACCTTGTCGTAGGTGAAGGTGACACCGTCCTTGGAGCGGGCGAGCCGGGTGGTGGTGTTCTCGCCGTGGAAGTACAGCCACATCTCCTTGGCGCTCTCGTTCCACAGCACGTGCGGGGACGAGACATGACTGACGGAGTAGTGGGGCTGCCAGTTGTTGGAGACGATCGGGTTGTGCGGATACTCGGTGAACGGGCCCTCGATGGAGTCACCGTAGGCGAGGCAGATGCCGCCGGGCGCGTCGTGCGGGGCGTAGTACAGGTAGTAGCGGCCCAGCGGATTCGCCAGGCGTCCCGAAGCGCCGCGTATACAGGGGAAGATGATCTCGCCGGTGGGGTTGTAGGCGAGCTGGGAGGGCGTCAGGAGTGTCTTGACGTAACGGTAGTCGGGGAATCCGCCGGGGGCGGCTGCGACGCCGGGCGCGGCCGCTGCCGCGGCATCGGGCGCGGCGGCCGCCGGGGCGGCCAGGGCAGCTCCCGCCGGGGCGCCGACGGCGATGACCGCCGAAGTGGCCACGGCGCCACGCAGGAAGACACGACGGCTGGGGTTGTGCGGCTCGGACATGGGGACTCCGTCCTGGGAGTGAGATGTCACGGGTGGAGTGCGGGGACCGCGGGGAATACGGAGAAACGCCGCGGGGACCGCGGGGATCTCGGAAGCCTCAGAGATAGAGGGCGGCGGTGACACCGAAGCCGCCGAGGGCGACGAACCACACGTACGGCAGCGTCCGCGCCATCACCTGCTGCGGTGTGACACCGGCGTACTGGGCGGCCCACACCGTCTGGGTGCTGGTCGGGTCGGCGACGCCGAAGACCTGGTTGTACGAGGTGGTCAGGCCCAGGACCGCCACGGCGGGGTAGACACCCGCGGCGATCAGGACGCCCGCGATGCCCGCGCCGAGCCCGTAGACGTTCAGCGGGCCGCGGTAGAGGCACAGCGGTACGAGCAGGGTGAACACCAGCACGAACAGCAGGGGGTTCTGCGGGCTGACGGCCCTGACCAGGGGTTCGAGCGCCCCCACCGCGCCGGGCAGCTTCACCGCCGCCAGCAGGACGCCGATGGCGACGAAGAGCGCGATGGGCGCCGCCGCGACCTCGAAGCCCGCGTACAGGGTGCGCAGCAGCCGCTTGTTCATCTCACCCGGCCGCGTGGTGGTGACCAGGGCGTACAGCACACCCGCCAGCAGCGAGGGGATGATGGCGATCTCCAGGCCGAGGGCGAGCACGAGCGGTACGACCGGGGTGAGCAGCGCGTACCAGGGCGCGTCCCCCAACCGCTCGCGGCGGGAGACCCGTCGCGGCTCGGCGGCGACGGACCGGAGCGCCCAGGTGTGCTCGACACCCTTGCGGCGGGTCTCCACGAGGACGAACAGGACCGCCGCGAGGAGCGCGAACGGGAACAGCTTGATCATGAAGCCGCGCACGGTCGGGATGGGCAGTTCGAGCGCGCTGGAGAAGAACTGCCAGACCGGCAGCTCGAAGGGCATGCCGGCCGCGATGCCCATCAGGATCGTGCCCGCGGCGGTGACCTTCGGGATGCCCACGGCGATCATCGCGGGGATGCCGATGATCCCGGCGAGCATCGCGGCGGGCGCGGAACCCGTGACCGTACCGACCAGCGTGGAGACGGCGAGGACGCCGAGCGCGACCACGACCGGCCGGTCACCGCCGAACTCGACGATCTTGCGGACGAGTGTGCCCGCGATCCCGGTCTCGTGGAGGAGCTTGCCGAGCCAGGAGCCCAGCAGGATCGCGATCATGGTGGCCGCGAGCGTCGGGGCGCCCTCCTGGAGGACCGTGTCCAGCACACTGTTCTCGCCGGTCAGCGGGGCGCCCGAGACGAACGCGATGATCACGGCCAGCAGGACGAGGGCGAAGGCCGTGGGGAGTTTGCGGCTGAGCATCGCGGCCACACCGGCCGCCATGATCAGCAGAATGACGATGCCCATGGCGTTACTTCTCTCTTCCGTACGGGCCGTAGGTGCCCTGGGGGCGGGGTTCCGGCCGGGCCTGCCACTCGGCCCAGGAGGCGAGCGCGGCCGTCAGCAGCAGGGGGCCGCGGCCCAGACCGCAGACCGCGCGGGCATGGGCGTGGGCGGCGATCTCGTCCGCGCCCGCGACATGGCCGTACACCCGGCGCCGGCCGACGCGCAGCACGAGGTGGCCGAGCGCCTCGCGGAGCGCTCTCTTCGCGGGGCCGTGGTGGAGCCGCTCGTGGACCGCTTCATGGGCGAGGGCCGCGGCGCGTACGGATCCGGCCGGGTACCAGTGGCTCCAGCCGAGACGGTCCGCCAGATCCCCGGCGGCGGCGAGGGTGTCGGTGTACAGCTCGACGGTCGGTGGCCTGGAGGTGTAGCGGGCGAGCAGTCCCCGCTCCAGACCCCCGTCCCGTTCCACGACGCGTGCCGTGCTGGGAGAGGGGGGCAGCGCCGCCCCGAACGCCGCGGCGGCACGGGCCCACCGTCGCAGCAGTTCCGGGTCGCGGCCCTCGTGGGTGGGGGTGTTGGCGAGCAGCCGCACCCCGAACTCGGTGTCGTCGTATTCCGCGAGCCGGCGCAGCTCCGCGAGCAGACGCGGGTCCAGCGGTTCCATCGGCAGGAGCGGATCCGTGAGCCGGGGCGGATCCGTGGGCTGGGGCGGATCCGTGGGCCGGGGCCGGCCGGCGCGTCCGGCGCGGGCGGCGGGCGGACCGGTGACGGCCGGGCGTGTGACGGTCATGTCCGGGCCTCCACCACGGCGACGACGGGCTCGTCGGCCGCGCGGGCCCGCAGTTCGCTGCGGGCGAGCGCCAGCAGCGGCTGCGGATCGAGGACCCCGGAGAGGTCGGCGATCCTGGCGCCGATGAGCAGTCGCAGCGCCGGTGCGCGCACCCCGCCGTCCCCGTAGGACGTGGCCTCCTCGACGAGGGAGGCGAGCACCTGGGGCGCGGAGCCCACGGTCGTGGTCTCGACCTGCGCGTCCCGGGCGTGCAGACGTACGACCCCGTCGGCGTCGACGACCCGTACCGGATGCCGCGTGGCACGGAATCTGCGGTGGACCTCCGTGCCGAACACGGTGTGCGCGGGGGTGCTCGCGAGGACCCGTACCCGCGCCGGGTCGCTCCTGAGGCTGGCGGCGGCCGCGCGCAGCCGCTCGTCGTCGTCCGCGCGATGGGCGCGGTCCTGGGTGCGCAGTTCGGTGGCGCCGGTGGCGACGGCTCGTACGGTGCTGGTCTGCGGATCGACGGTGACCTCCACCTCGACCCCGTCGGCCGCCGCGCCCTGGGCGATGACGGCCTGTTCGGCCTCGGCGCGCACGGCGAGGATCTGCTCCTGGCCCGCGCCCGGGATGATCCGCTCGATCTGCTCGCGCACCAGCGCGAGGGCCACACCGATGGGGCTGATGACCTCGTTGTGCCGGGCGATACGGCCCTCGTGTCCGGTGACCGCGGCCAGATGCGGGGTGACGGAGGCGGCGCCCCCGCCCCCGCCGACCAGTACGACCGTGTCCTTGTCGAGGCGGTAGTCGCTGATCAATGTGTCGACCACGGCCTTCACCCGGTCGGTACCCGCGTCGAGGACACGGGCCGCCGCCGTGGCGACATCGACCCCCAGCGCGGCGGCGAGCGGTGCGAGCGCGGCCCGCGCGACCTCCTGGTCGGAGCGGGCGAAGTCGCCCTCGGGGACCCGGCCGAGCGCGTTGGCCGCGCAGGTCATGGTGATCGCGAACCGGCCGCCCGCGGCGTCGAGCACCGCGTAGTCCGCCGGGTCGTCCGCCATCGGCCGTACCGTGGCGAGCCTCGCGTCCCTGAGCTGGTCCGGGGTCGCGAAGCAGGCGTACGGCAGACCCGCGATATGCGCGCTGCGCGGTCCCACGGCGGTGATCCCCGCGCCGTCGGTCCTGACCATGGAACCGCCGCCGACGCCCACGGTGCGGACGTCCAGCGCGGACAGGTACGACGTCCTGCCGAGGATCGTGGCGTGCCGGACGGCGACCTTGCCGCGCCGTACGACACTGATGTCCGTGGAGGTCCCGCCGGTCTCCAGGAACAGGCCCTCACTGATCCGTTCCCGCATCAGGGCGCCCGCGATCCCGGCGGCGGGCCCGGACAGCACGGTCAGCAGCGGTCTGCGCCGCATCTCGTCCAGCGACATCACACCGCCGTCGCAGCGCATCACCATCAGCGGGGCGGTGACGCCCGCCTTGGTGATGGAGGCGTCGACGAGATCGGCGGTGGCGAGCATCCGGGGCAGGATCGCCGCGTTGACCACGGCGGTACGGGTGCGCTTCCGCAATCCGTACAGCGAGGTGATCCGGTGCGCGGCGGTCATCGGCAGCCCGTGCTCGCGTGCGGTGTCGAGCACGGCCTCCTCACCCTCCGGCCGGTCCACACTGAAGGGCTGGGTGGCGACGAGGACTTCGGCGCCCTGCCGTACGACGTCATCGACGGCGCGGCCCACGGCGACCGGATCGTTGGGGTCGCCGATATGCGCGTAGGCGAGCGGAAGCCGCTTGCCGGGGGTGAGTTCGAGCTTGCGGAAGGCCGCCAGCCGACGTGTCAGCGTGGCGCCGGGGCCGGTGCCGATACCGAGCAGACCGACGGTGGCGACATCGCCCTCCAGCAGGGCGTTGGTAGCCTGTGTCGTGCCGTGGGCGAGGAACGCCACGTCCTCGGCGGCGTGGCCGGTCTGCTCCAGCAGGCGGTCGAGTGCTTCGACGATGCCGTGGGCGACTCCGTTCTCATGGTGGTGGCTGGTGGGAACCTTCACTTGCCCCAGGAGTTCGAGGCTCGTGGCGTCCACGGCCACGGCGTCGGTGAAGGTTCCGCCCACGTCGATGCCGACGCGAATGCGGTGGGTGGTCATGGTCTGGGCACCTCCTTGTGCGCGGTTGGCGGATACGCGGGCGGTGGTCCGGGCGGGGCAGGTGGAGCTGCTCCCGTCCGGACGTCCGCCGTCGCCGGGGTGTCCGGCGTGTCAGTAGCCCCGTACGTCGGGCCAGTGACGCTGGATCCCGGCGCGGTCGAGTACTCCGGCGAATTCGCCGAAACGTTTGTCCTCGGCCTGGACCTGATGCGGTTCCACTCCCTCGGCGAGGCAGTGGGCGGCCAGGGCACCGGCGACCTCACCGATGTTCCACTCCACCGGGTGGAGCCGGTAGCAGCCGTTGGTGATGTGGGTGGTGCCGATGTTCTTGCCCGCGGGGAGCAGATTGCGGACCCGGCGCGGTACGAGGGCGCCGAGCGGGATCTCGAACGGCACGGAACCGATGTCGATGTAGTTGTCGCCGCCGGTGGAGGGATGGAGGTCGATGCGGTAGTTGCCGACGCCGACCGAGTCCCGGTAGCGGGTGCCGCCGTACGGGCCGACCAGATCGATCGCCACGTCGTGCTCGGTGATGGTGGTGACGGCCTTGATCCGGCGGGACTCGCGCACGTACGGCGCCTTGGCGAGACCGTCCTCGGTGCCGGTGATGTCGGGACGGAGCCTGAGGCCGGGGAACCCCTGGCCGCCGTCGGCGCGCGGCGCCTCCGTCTGGAGCCAGTACAGCAGGGACAGCGACAACTGCCGGGCCCCGGCCACGGCCTGCGCCGCGCCCTCCCTGCCCGCACCGATCAGCGGCTTGAGCCAGTAGTCGTTGAGCGGCCAGTTGACGAGGGTGATGTCGGAGTCGAACGCGCCCGGCAGATGCAGCTTGCGGGCGAGGATCCGGCGGAAGCCGAACAGTTCCTTGTCGCCCGCGTCCGCGCTCTGGTCCGCGGTGACATCGAGCGGATCGAGGTCCGGGTTGGGGACGAACGTACGCGGAACGGGCTCCAGGGAGCGGGGATCGGGGGCGAGGAAACCGAGCAGCGGTCCCGGCCAGAAGCCGGGGCGGTAGGCGCGCCAGAAGTCGTAGTCCGCCGGCCTGTCGATCGTGTGGTCCTCGCCCTCGTGGTGGGAGAGCGCGAAGCAGACGGTGATGCCCTGCTGGTTGAGCGGGTCCGCGGTGTCGGGGGCGTGCGGCTCGTCGAACTCCGAGCGCGCCTCGGCCCCCACCGCGTGCTCCACACCGGCGAGTTCCAGCAGTTCGCCGGTCTCGGTCGCGTCGATGACATACCGGGCGCCGATCGTACGGCTGCCGCCCGTGCGCGGGTGCTCCAGTGTGACGGACCGTACGGTGTCGTGCTCGGCCTCGGCCGCGACCGGGCGCCACTCGGTCAGGACGGTGAGCCGGCCCGAGGCGCGGTGCGGGGCGAGCATGGCCTCCAGGACGGCGAGGGCGACCCGCGGCTCGGCGCACAGCTTGCTGACACGCCCCGCGCCCGGGTTGAGACGGTCGAGGGCGAGCGCCTCCGCGCGCAGCGGGTACCACTGGCGGTAGTACTCCCTGATCGACTCACGCAGCGCGCGGTACGAGGCGGTCGTGCCGAACTGCTCGACCCACGGGTGCTCGTCCGGCGGGACGGCCTGGGAGGTGAGCTGGCCTCCGATCCAGTCGGTCTCCTCCGTCAGGACGACACTGCGCCCGGCCCGGCAGGCGGCGAGCG
Organism: Streptomyces sp. NPDC002018; assembly: GCF_042890865.1. Classification (NCBI taxonomy): domain Bacteria; kingdom Bacillati; phylum Actinomycetota; class Actinomycetes; order Kitasatosporales; family Streptomycetaceae; genus Streptomyces; species Streptomyces sp. NPDC002018. Next base: position 148,581 of record NZ_JBIASO010000008.1, on the reverse strand, counting down.
CGGCGGCCACGCCGCCGAGGCCGCCGCCGACGATGAGGATGTCCGGTTCGGGTGTCACGCGTGATCTCCTTGCGGTGCTGTTTCAGGTGGTGCGGGCGAGCGGGGGACCCGGCGGAAATCCGGTGGGGATCCGGCGGGGATCCGGCGGGGATCCGGCGGTAAACGCGGTGCGGTGCCGGACACCGGGGTGTCCGACGGGACTTGGCGGCTCCGGGACCGCTCCGGGCCCGGGGGAGAGGCCGCGGGGCCGAGGAGCTGAGGAGCTGAGGGGCGAGGAGTCAAGGAGTCAAGGAGCTGAGACCGAAGGTGCCGAGGGGATTCAGGGACGCGCGCGGGCCGTGGGCGCCGGACCCGCGGTGACACCGGGCCGGAAGACACAGGCCACCAATGGCTCCGCCGCCTCCTCCCCGGCCATCAGAGCGGCGAGCATCCGTACCGCCGCCGCGCCCAACTGCGGCCGGGGCACATCGAAACCGGTGGGCGGGGGCCCGTCCGCCAGATCGGGCGGCGGACTGCCGAGCAGAGCCAGTGAGGCCTGGCCGGGGCAGTCGACCCCGGCCGCCGTGACGGCGTCGCGCAGGGCCCGCCAGGCGCCGCCCGTGTCGGTCTCCTCGGCGACGAAGGCGGTCACACCGTCGGCGAGCCAGTCACGCAGCAGGCCGGGGGTGAGATCGCGCTCGGGGTCGGCGAAGCGGAAGACGGCCTCGGGGCCGCCCGGCAGCCCGGCCGCCTCCAGGCCCTTCAGGAAACCGTGTTCACGGTCGGTGGACGCGGGCGCTTCGTCGTCCTCGCGGACGAGCACGATCCGGCGGTGGCCGAGGCCGGCGAGATGGGCGACGACCTCACGGCTCGCGCTGACATAGTCGGCGCCGACCCAGGCCAGCTCTTCCAGTTCGTCCCTGCGCCCGATATGGACCACCGGGAAGCCGTCGTCGACCAGCCGCCGCAGTTCCCGCGTGGGCGCGTGGCGGCCGAGGAACAGACAGCCGTCGGCGAGCCGCACCCGGCTCAGTGCCTCGGGTCCCGTCGCGCCGGCGCCGCCGGTGCTCGACCCGGTGAAGAGCACCAGATCGTAGCCGCGCGCGGCGGCCTCCCGCTCGACTCCCACCAGGAACGGGTAGTACGAGTGCTGCACATCGGTGGGAAAGGTCGCGGTGAAGCTGAACACACCCAGCAGGTCGTTGGAGCCCGCGGCCAGACTGCGTGCGGCCGGATCGGGAACGTAACCGAGACTGCTCGCCGCTTCGAGCACCTTGCGCCGGGTCTCCTCGGAGATCGCCGCGCCCTGTTTCTTGCCCCCCAGCACCAACGAGACGGTGGCCTGCGAGACACCGGCCAGCCTGGCGACCTCCGCCTGGCGCGGCCGTGACGTACGACCGGCCGGTGCGGGGGCCCGGCCGGGCCGGGACCGCCTTCTGGATTCGTCCACGCTGACCCCTCCGAGGTGTTAATGCGTATTAGTAATGCGCATTAACAGGCACTATCAGCCTGCGTGACGCTCCGGTCAAGGGGCTGGGAGGAACTTTTCGCCGGCTTGGCCCCGCCCGGCCGGTCTTCGGGACCCGGCCTTCTGCCGGCCAGCCATCCGGTCGTACGGTGTGATCCTTTGCCCCTGATGACCGAGGCGGTCCGTATGGCCCTGTTCGATCTGCCCCCCGACCAGCTCCGCGACTACCGGAGCCGGTCCGAGGAACCGGAGGACTTCGAGACCTTCTGGGCGGACACACTCGCCGAGACGCGCCGCCACGATCTCGACGCCCGTTTCGAGCCCGTCACGACGCCGCTGACGACCCTGGACGTGTTCGATGTGACCTTCGCCGGGTTCGGCGGTCATCCCGTCAAGGGCTGGCTCGTCCTGCCCGCGGGGACGAGCCGGCCGCTGCCCGTCGTGGTCGAGTACCTCGGTTACGGCGGCGGGCGCGGCCTGCCGCACACGCATCTGCTCTGGGGGTCGGCCGGCTTCGCGCACTTCGTGATGGACACCCGTGGCCAGGGCGGCGGCTGGGGCGGCGGGGACACCCCCGACCCGGTGGGCAGCGCCTCGGCCTATCCGGGCTTTCTGACCCGGGGGATCGAGGACCCGCACGACTTCTACTACCGGCGCGTGTTCACCGACGCGGTGCGCGCGGTCGAGGCCGCCCGTTCGCATCCCCTCGTCGACGCCACCCGCACGGCCGCCGTCGGTACGAGCCAGGGCGGCGGGATCACCCTCGCGGTCGGCGGTCTGGTCCCCGATCTCGCGGCCGTGGCCCCCGATGTGCCGTTCCTGTGCGACTTCCCGCGGGCCATCACGCTCAGCGACCGCACTCCGTACCGTGAAGTGGCCAATTACCTGAAGACATACCGGGGCAGGACGGCCCAGGTGGCCAGGACGCTGAGTTACTTCGACGGGGTGCACTTCGCGTCCCGGGGGCGGGCGCCCGCGCTGTTCTCGGCGGCTCTGGAGGACCGTACCTGCCCGCCGTCGACGGTCTTCGGCGCCTACAACGCCTACGCCGGCCGGGACCGGACGATCGAGGTCTACGACTTCAACGACCACGAGGGCGGCGGGCCCTTCCAGGAAGCCGTCCGGCTGTCCTGGCTGCCGGCCCGGCTGACATCCTGACGCGAACAACAGGCCCCCCGTGACAACGGGCCCCGCACAACGGGCCCCGCACAACGGGCCCCGCACAACGGGCCCCGCACAACGGGCGCCTGACGACGGGCCCCGGGCGACAACGGGCCTTGGCACAACAGGCCTCGGCCCGACAGGTCCGGGCGACCGCAGGCACACCGGTCCGATTACAGGCGCCCCGGGCGACAACGGGCCCCGGGCGCGGCGGTCATGGGGCGCGGTCCGCGTGCCCGGTGGGCGGGCGGATATGGCACAGTCGTGCCGGTGGACACGCTGCGACCGTCGGACCCCGCGCGCATCGGCGCGTACGAGCTTCTCGCCCGGCTCGGCGAGGGCGGCATGGGACAGGTGTATCTCGGGCGGTCGCCCGGCGGACGGCTGGTGGCCGTGAAGGTGATCCGCGACGAGCTGAGCGACCAGCCCGAGGCGTTGGCCCGGTTCCGGCGGGAGGCCGCGACCGTGGAGGCCGTACGCAGCGCCTACCTCGCCCAGTTGATCGAGGCGTCGCTCGACACCCCTCCCTACTGGCTGGCCACCGAGTACGTGTCCGGGCCCACTCTGGGCGCGGCCGTGGCCGGGAGCGGCCCGTTCCCGACGGACAGCGCGCTGCGGCTGCTCGCCGCGCTCGCCGAGGGGCTGATCGCGGTCCACGCCCACGGGGTCACGCACCGGGACCTGAAACCGCGGAACATCATCCTCGCGCCGCAGGGGCCGCAGCTCATCGACTTCGGAATCGCCCGAGGTCTTGAGCAGACGGTCCTCACCCGGGAGGGGATGGCGCCGGGGACACCGGGGTACGCGGCGCCCGAGGTCGTCGTGCGCAACGACGTCGGGCCCGCGGCCGATGTCTTCGCACTGGGGGCGACCCTCGCGTACGCGGCGACCGGCCGGCCCCCGTACGGAACGGGCGACCCGGCGGTGGTGAGCTACCGGGCCGTGCACGAGGAGATCGATCTGCGGGGGGTGCGGCCCCCGTTGGCCGCGCTGATCCGGCGGTGTGTCGCCAAGGACCCGGCGGAGCGGCCGGAGTTGTCCGCCGTGATCGCCGGCTGCGCGGTGGACTCGGCACTGGCGACGGATGCCCACTACCGCTCGCTGGCCTTGAGCACCGAGCCCATACCGGTGTCCGGGCAGGTGAAGGCGCCGGCCTCGCCGGACCGCGCCCACCCACCGTCGGAGCCGGCACCGGAGAGCGGGTCCCGGCCACGGCAGGGAGCCACCGGGTCGGACGGTGCAGGACCGGGGGAACACACCGCGGAGCGGGCGGGCGTGCCCGCGTCTCCGGAGCCGCCCGGCACCACACCGTACGGCTTGCAGGACCACCATCCCCGCCCCCGCCCGCGCCGTACCGCACACGGCAGGGCCTGGCTCGCGGTGTGCGCGGTGGCACTCGCCGTACCGGCGACGGTCTGGCTGCTCACGGAGCGGGACGGTCAGGAACGCGGCGCGGCACCCACGGGCGGGGACGGCGCCTCCTGGTCGGCGGAGGCGTCCGGTCCCGCCACCACGGGTCCCGCCACCACCGGTCCGGCCGGTCGGCCGCCGGACCACATCCTGAACGACCGTGTCTCCCAGGACCGTTGGGCCCTGTCGAAGGATCAGGAACAGGCCGCCCAGGGCATCGGCCACTGCGACCTGGCCCGGCTCGCCGAGTACGCACCGCCGACGGACCTTCAGTTCTCCGTGCTGCACACCACGGGCTCGGACACCGCCTCGGTGACGCTGCGCCCCAAGAACGCAGGAAAGGGCAAGCGGCCCGCCCCGTACTACGTGTCGGTCGGTGTGCGGCCCCCGCACGAGACGGACCGCGCCACCGGCCGGCCCCTCCGGTCCGTCGCCCGGGGTATCGGCTTCACCAGCGCACCCGTCGACCTCTTCTCCCGGTGGTCCTCCGGAGAAAGCATCGAACTCACCTATCCCGACGACTTCCGGGCCCACTTCGAGGGACGGGCCGTCGACGCGATCCCGGTGGGGGACGACAGGGGCGACTGGACGGTGGTGCTCTACCACGTCGAGGGCGGCCCGACGAAGTACACCTCCGTTCTGTGCAACGGCTTCCGCGCCTGAGACCTGGGACCTGAGACCTGGGACCTGAGGCGGTGTCAGGCTTCCCTCTCCCGGGACCGGTCCGGGTCGCCGAGGCGATTGATGTCGGGGCTGTACAGCACGGTGGGACCCGTACCCCCGAGCTCCGTGACCGCGATCATCGCGCGGCCCAGATGGTCGGTCGTCGTCACATGACGGGGAATCACTCGGCGCAGGACCGGGTAGAGCCATGAGGTCAGCCGGTAGAGACGGCGGTACAGAGCCGTCCTGGAGACGGCGCCGTAACGGGGCTGAATATAGCCGGGCCGGAACATATAGGCGTGGAAGGGCATGGCGAGCAGCTCGTTCTCGGTGCGGCCCTTGACCCGGGCCCACATGGAACGGCCCTTCTCCGTGGTGTCGGTGCCCTCTCCCGACACATAGGTGAAGGTGAGGGAGGGGTTGTCCGCGCCCACCGCCCGTGCGGCCGCCAGGGTGTAGTCGTGGGTGATACGCACATACTCTGCCTCCTTCCGGCCGGCGGAGGAGACACCGAGGCAGAAGAAACAGGCGTCGAGGCCCGCGAACTCGTCGCGGATCGCGGTGAGATCGGTGAAGTCCGTGTGGACGACCTCACGGAGCTTCGGATGACTCACCCCCAGCGGGCCGCGTACGACCGCCAGGACCCCGCTCACCCGCTCGTCCCGCAGACAGGCCTGGAGCACCCCCTGCCCCACCATGCCGGACGCCCCGAAGATGACCACATTCACGTGTTGAACTCCCTGTCGGCCGTGGATGGCATGAGACCGCTCACCGGAATCCGTACGGCGGAACCGGTGAGGGCGGAACTGATGACGGAACCGGTGAGACCGGTACCGGTGAGGGAACGGGAGAGACCCCGGAACCGCGAGGCCCGGACCGTGCGGCCCGGAACCGCGCGGCCCGGAACCGCGCGGCCCGGAACCGCGCGGCCCGGAACCGCGCGGCCCGGAACCGCGCGGGCGGGGGCCGCCGGGCGGGGCCGCCGGGCACACACTGCCCGTACGCGGTGTGTCCCACGGCGCCGTGGCCCCGGGTCATGTGTTCAGGACCGCTGCGGCGGCGGCCACGATGGTGGCGCGCCGGCGCTCCCGGTCCACGGCCGCGTCCATGGCGGGGTTCAGCGGCAGACTGCCGAGGGACAGCAGCACCAGAAGATCGCGCAGTTCGTGGGCGGGCAGCCGGGAGGTGACGAGACCGTCCTCCTGCGCCTTTGCGATGATCGCGGCTTTCTCCTCCTGGGCCCGCACCACGGCGTCGGGGACCTCGTGGCCCGGTCGTTCCAGCTCGCGCCAGGCGGCGAACCGTACGACCTCGGGGTGCTTCTCGTAGTAGTCGTGCAGGCGTCCCGCGTACCCCGGCAGGTCGGTGGGGTCCATGGGAACGGCCGTGACGATCTCGACCACCAGACGGCTGTACACCGTGTCGAACAGGTCCGTCTTGCTCCCGAAGTAGCGGTAGAGCAGCGCGTTGTTCACACCCGCGGTCGTGGTGATGCGGTCGACACGGGCCCCGGCGATGCCGTGGCGGGCGAATTCCTCCGTGGCGGCCGCCAGGATCTTGCGCCGTGTCTCGTCTGCGTTGCGGACCATGGTCCCAGCATATGTAGGTAGGTGCTTACTTGCCAAGTTTCCCGGGCGGTCCTATCGTCGTATGTAGGTAACCACCTACTTGCGTACGGCGTCTCCAACGGCCCCGACCCCGCGATTCCCCCCCCCAGTGGCCCCGGTCCGCCCCCCCGGCCGCGCGTGCCGAACCGAACCCGAGGAACATCATGATCATTTACGACAGGCTCTATGTGGGCGGCGCGTGGGCCGACCCCTCCGAGGACAAGCCGATCGAGGTCCGCTCCCCGCACGACCAGTCCCTCGTGGGCCGGGCGGCCCAGGCCGGACCGGCGGATGTCGACGCCGCCGTGGCGAAGGCGCGCGAGGCGTTCGACCACGGTCCCTGGCCGCGTCTGCGCCCCGAGGAGCGCCAGGCGGTCGTGGCCCGGTTCAGCGAGCTGCACGCCGCGCGCGCGGACGAGATCGCGGACCTGATCACCGCGGAGAACGGCTCCGCGCGGTGGTTCACGCGGATGCTGCAACCGTCTCTCGCCGAGCAGACCGCCGCCTATCTGCGGGCCGCCCGCGAGCTGCCGTGGGAGGAGCGCGTGGGGAACTCCGACGGGCCGGGCGCGATCGTCCGCCGCGAGGCGGTCGGTGTCGTGGCCGCTGTGATCCCGTGGAACGCGCCCCATCAGTCGGCCCTGGTCAAGATGGTCCCCGCACTGCTCGCCGGCTGCGCGGTGATCCTCAAGGCCTCGCCGGAAACGGCCCTCGACGCGCTTCTCCTGGCGGAGATCTTCGACGCGGCCGGGCTCCCCGAGGGGGTCGTCAGCATCCTGCCCGCGGACCGGGAGACCAGTGAGTACCTGGTCTCGCACCCCGGGGTCGACAAGATCGCGTTCACGGGCTCCACGGCGGCCGGGCGCCGTATCGCCGCCGTCGCGGGCGAGCGGCTCAAGCGTGTCAGCCTCGAACTGGGCGGCAAGTCCGCCGCGATCATCCTCGACGACGCGGATCTGGACCTGGTCGTCGAGACCCTCAAGTTCGCCACGTTCGGCAACAACGGTGAGTCGTGCGGCGGTCTGACCCGGGTGCTGGCTCCGCGCGGCAGATACGAGGAGGTGGTCTCCGCCCTCGCCGCCATGGCGGAGAGCCTGACCGTGGGCGACCCCTCCTCGCCGGACACCCATATCGGCCCGATGGTCCGGCCCGGCCAGCGCGAACGCGTCCAGGGATACATCAGGACCGGGATCGAGGAGGGCGCGCGGCTGGTCACCGGCGGTCCGGAGACCCCGGCGGGCCTGGAGGGCGGCAACTACGTGCGGACCACCGTCTTCGCGGACGTCGACAACTCCATGCGCATCGCCCAGGAGGAGATCTTCGGCCCCGTCGTCTGTGTCATCCCCTTCGACGATGACGACGACGCCGTACGTATCGCGAACGACTCGCCATACGGACTCGGAGGCGCCGTGTGGGGCGCCGACCAGGAGCGTGCCATGGAGGTCGCCCGCCGGGTGCGGACCGGCACCCTCTCCGTCAACAGCGCGATGTTCAGCTTCGACGCGCCCTTCGGGGGCTACAAGGCCAGCGGTGTGGGGCGCGAGTTCGGCGCCGCGGGACTCGCGCAGTACCTGGAGCTGAAGTCCATCGCCGTGGCGTAGGCGTAGGCGCAGGAGCCGGGGAGTACGGGGGAGGCGCGGGGGGTGCTGGGGTGCGGGGGCGCGGGCGGCGCGGGGAATGCTGTACGCCTCCGGCGCCCCGGCGCCCCCGCTCGTCCGTCAGGAGGCTGCCGGGGCAGCTCACGGGCCCCGGCGGCGCCGTGGTCGCCTTTCGCCGCAAGGGTTGACAGTGGTCAGTCATTATCGCACTCTCCTGGGAGAGCGCTCTCCGACGTGTTCCGTCAGGGAGCGCCCCGTCCTGGAGCGATGAGTCCGGAGCCACCGACAGCCACCCTTCGCGTGCCGTCGCCGACCGTGCCACGGCGTTGTGGTGGGCAGGTACCACACCCCGTGGAGATGTATATGAGCCTCCTGTCCCTCTTACGCAGGACCGCCCGGCGCCGCAGACCCCTGGTCGCTCTCGCCGTCGCGCTGAGCCTCGCGACAGGCGGTGCCGTCGTCGGGACCTCCGCCGGTACCGCGGAGGCGGCCGACACCCTGCTCTCGCAGGGCAGGACCGTCACGACCTCGTCGACCGAGAACGCCGGCACCCCCGCCTCGGCGGCCGTCGACGGGGACGCCGGCACCCGCTGGTCCAGCGCCGCCGCCGATCCGCAATGGCTTCAGATCGACCTCGGCGCGACGGCGGCCATCAGTTCGGTGGTCCTCGACTGGGAGGCGGCGTACGCCACCTCGTTCAGGATCCAGGTGTCGGGTGACGCCCAGAACTGGACCGACGTCTACGCCACGACGACCGGGCCCGGCGGCAGCCAGACGCTCACCGTCAGCGGTTCCGGGCGCTATGTGCGGATGTACGGCACGGCCAGGGCCACCGGTTACGGCTACTCCCTGTGGGAGTTCAAGGTCTACGGTTCGGCCGGCGGCACCGGCGGGGGACCCTCGGGAGCGCCCATCTCCTCCTACAAGCAGGTGTCGGCCTCGTCGTGGGAAGGCGCCAACGCTCCCGCGGCGGCGCTGGACGGGCGCGCGGACACCCGCTGGTCGAGCCAGTTCGCCGACAACCAGTGGCTCCAGGTGGATCTCGGCGGCGCGGCCACGATCAGCGGTGTCGAGCTGCGCTGGGAGTCCGCCTACGCATCGGGCTATCGCATCGAGGTCTCCGACAACGGCTCGTCCTGGTCCACCCTCTACTCCACCACCACCGGCGCGGGCGGTGTCGAGAAGCTCGCCGTCACCGGTGAGGCCCGCTACGTACGGATGTACGGCACGGTCCGGGCCACCGGCTACGGCTTCTCGCTCTGGGAGTTCCAGGTCTTCGGATCCGTCGACAGCACCTCGGACACCGCGCCCCTGCTCTCCCCGCCCACCAAGGCGCCCGCGGCGGTGAACCAGTTCGCGCTCTCCGCACCGGCGGACCGGGCCATGATCACCAACACCCGCAGGCCCGCGTTCTCCTGGGCCGCCGTCCAGGGCGCGGTCCGGTACGAGCTGTGGCTCAACGTCACCCGTAGCGACTACGACTTCACCGCCCAGGGCAATCTGCTCGATCTCTACACCAAGGTCGCCGAACCCACCGGCACCGGCTACACACCGACGTGGGACATCACCGACCGGTGGACCTACAAGTGGTTCGTCGTCGCGGTGAGCGGCTCCGGCGCGAAGACCACCTCCAACATCCGTACGTTCAGCGTCTATCTGCCCGCCGTCGAGACCGTGAACGACGGCGTCGGCATCGTCAACGGCGCCCGGGACCTGAACAGGAACGGGACCGTCGAACCGTACGAGGACTGGCGTCAGCCGGTCGAGACCAGGGTCAGCGATCTCCTCGGCAGGATGACCCTGGAGGAGAAGGCCTTCCAGATGTTCTACAACGTCCAGTCGTACCCCCGGTCCGGCTGGCACTTCGGACCGGCCCAGCCGGCCGATCTGCACGACATCCTGCTCTCCACGGCGGCCACCAGGCTGGGAATCCCGCCGGTCTCCGCGGGCGACACCACCGCCGGCTACCAGACCACCTATCCGTTGCAGAGCACGCTGGCCGCGAGCAGGAACCACACGCTGGAGCACCAGCTCGGCGACATGCAGCGCAAGGAGCAACTGGAGGTCGGCGCGCGCGGCACGCTCTCACCGCTCGCGGAGGTCGGCACCAAGGTCCTCTACCCCCGTATCCAGGAAGGCGGCGGGGAGAACGCCGACGCCGTGGCGGCCCAGCTCAGGGCCCTGGTGTCCGGTCTTCAGGGAGGTCCCGAACTCAATCCCGCCTCCGTGCTGGCGACCGTCAAGCACTGGCCGGGCGAAGGCGCCGGAGGCGAGGCCGGCATCGTCTACGACGGGGTGACCATCAAGTACCACATGATCCCGTTCCGGGCGGCCATGGAGGCCGGGGCCGTCAACATCATGCCGGGCTACGCGGGCAGTTCCTATCTCGACCCGGGCGGGCCGGGAGCCGGTGACAGTGCCAAGATCCTCGCGTATCTGCGGCAGAACCTCGGCTACACCGGACTGATCACCACGGACTGGCTGCCCTCCGGCGCCTGGGTGAACGCGGCCAACGCCGGTTCCGATGTGATGGGCGGCGCCGACCCCGGCGCAGCGGGCTTCACCATGGCGGGCTTCCAGGCCCAGGTACCGCTCGCCCGGATCAATGACGCGGTGACCCGGATCCTCCGGCTGAAGTTCCAGCTCGGCGTCTTCGAGCGACCGTACGGCGACCCGGTGAACGGCCCCTACCGCTTCCACCAGCCCAGCTACGCCGCGCTCGCCAACCAGGCCGCGCGCGAAACCCACACGCTCCTCAAGAACAACGGTGTACTCCCGGTCAGGCTCAACCGCGGCGACAACATCGTGGTCGCGGGACCCCGGGCCACCGACGGCGCGGCGTGCTGCATCTGGTCCAGCTACTTCCACCCCAACTACGGGTCGCTGACCACCCTGGAGGCCATCAGGGCCAGGGCCTCCACCGCTGGTGTCAATGTCTACCAGGACACCGGACCCGCGCCGAAACTCGCGGTCGTGGCCGTGGGGGAGCCGTCGTACACCCACGCCACCTCCTGGGTGAACACCGAGCCGTACCTCCCCGCCGACCAGCTCGCGCTGATCCGGAACTTCAAGAACCAGGGGATTCCGGTGGTCGTGGTCCTCACACTGCCCCGGCCGATCGTGATCAGTGAGTGGAACGGTCTGGCCGACGCCGTCGTGGTCACCTACCGGGGCGGTGAGGAGGTGGGACCGGCCACGGCCTCGCTGCTCTTCGGTGACTACACACCGAAGGGGAAGCTGCCCTGGCAGATGCCACGCTCCCTCGACCAGATCCTGAAGCCGGGCGGCGGTGACGTACTGGCGGACGCCAACGAGAAGTGGGACCTTCCCTACGACCTCGGGGCCACCGACGCCGAACGCGCGGACATCAGGGCGAAGATCGACGCGGGCCAGCCGGTACCCACCACCTACGGCAACCCGCTCTATCCCTACGGCGCGGGACTCACCGGCTGGAACTGAGCAGTTCTCGAAACACGCCCCGGATGCTGTCCGGCCGGACAGCATCCGGCCGGCGCGTGTTCCGCCAGGGCCCGCCCGTGACGCGCGCGCCCGCCCGAGAAACGGGACCACCCGGGAAACGGGACCGCCCCGGCTGACGGAGGTCAGCCGGGGCGGTCGCCTGCCCGAGGGGAGGCGGCTCAGGCGAGGGTCGCGAGCGCCTGGTTGAAGGTGGCCGACGGGCGCATGACGGCCGCGGCCTTCACCGCGTCGGGACGGTAGTAGCCGCCGATGTCGGCCGGCGAGCCCTGCACCGCGATCAGCTCGTCGACGATGCTTCCCTCCTGCTCGGCCAGCGTCTTCGCGAGAGCCGAGAACGCCTCCGCGAGCCGCGTGTCGTCCGTCTGCCTCGCCAGCTCCTGGGCCCAGTACAGCGCCAGGTAGAAGTGGCTGCCACGGTTGTCGATACCGCCGAGGCGGCGGCTCGGGGACTTGTCCTCGTTGAGGAAGGTGGCGGTCGCGCGGTCGAGCGTGTCGGCGAGGATCTGGGCCCGCGCGTTGCCCGTGGTCTGGGCGAGGTGCTCGAAGCTGACCGCGAGGGCGAGGAACTCACCCAGGCTGTCCCACCGCAGGTAGTTCTCCTTGACGAGCTGCTGGACATGCTTGGGCGCGGAGCCGCCGGCCCCGGTCTCGAACAGTCCGCCGCCGTTCATCAGCGGGACGACCGACAGCATCTTCGCGCTCGTGCCGAGTTCGAGGATGGGGAACAGGTCGGTCAGGTAGTCGCGCAGCACATTGCCGGTGACCGAGATCGTGTCCTCGCCCCGGCGGATGCGCTCCAGGGAGAACGCGATCGCGTCGACCGGCGCCTTGATCTCGATCCGCAGGCCCTCGGTGTCGTGCTCGGCGAGGTAGGTCCTGACCTTCGCGATCAGGCTCGCGTCGTGCGCGCGCTCCTCGTCCAGCCAGAACACCGCCGGGTCACCGGTGGCACGGGCGCGGGTGACGGCCAGCTTGACCCAGTCCCTGATGGGCAGGTCCTTGGTCTGGCACATGCGCCAGATGTCACCCGCGCTCACCACGTGCTCCAGTACGACCTCGCCCCGGTCGTCGACGACCCGCACCGTGCCCGTCGCGGGGATCTCGAAGGTCTTGTCGTGGCTGCCGTACTCCTCGGCCTTCTGCGCCATCAGACCGACGTTCGGCACCGAGCCCATGGTCGCCGGGTCGAAGGCGCCGTTGGCGCGGCAGTCGTCGATGACGACCTGGTAGATGCCCGCGTAGCTGCTGTCCGGGATGACGGCGAGGGTGTCGGCCTCCTTGCCGTCCGGACCCCACATATGACCGGAGGTGCGGATCATGGCCGGCATGGAGGCGTCGACGATGACATCGCTCGGCACGTGCAGATTGGTGATGCCCCGGTCGGAGTCGACCATCGCCAGCGCGGGGCCCTCGGCCAGCTCGGCCTCGAAGGACGCCTTGATCTCCGCGCCCTCGGGCAGCGACTCCAGGCCCTTCAGGATGCCGCCGAGTCCGTCGTTCGGGCTCAGTCCCGCCGCGGCCAGCTTCTCGCCGTACGCGGCGAACGTCCTGGGGAAGAAGGCCCGGACCACATGGCCGAAGATGATCGGGTCGGAGACCTTCATCATGGTGGCCTTCAGGTGCACGGAGAACAGCACGCCCTCGGCCTTGGCACGCGCGAGCTGCGCCGCGAGGAACTCCCGCAGCACCGCCACCCGCAGCACCGACGCGTCCACGACCTCGCCCGCCAGCACGGGCACCGACTCGCGCAGAACGGTGGTGGTCCCGTCGTCCCCCGCCAGCTCGATGCGGAGCGAGCCGGCCTCGGCGACGACCGCGGACTTCTCGGTGGAGCGGAAGTCGTCGGCGTCCATGTGCGCGACGTTCGTCTTCGAGTCGGCCGTCCACGCGCCCATCCGGTGCGGGTGCGCCTTGGCGTAGTTCTTGACGGACGCGGGGGCGCGGCGGTCGGAGTTGCCCTCGCGCAGCACCGGGTTGACGGCGCTGCCCTTGACCTTGTCGTACCGCGCGCGGACGTCCTTCTCCTCGTCGGTCTTCGGGTCGTCCGGGTAGTCCGGCAGCGCGTAGCCCTGCTCCTGAAGCTCCGCGATCGCGGCCTTCAGCTGGGGGATCGAGGCCGAGATGTTCGGCAGCTTGATGATGTTGGCCCCGGGCGTCCTGGCCAGCTCGCCCAGCTCGGCGAGGGCGTCATCGATGCGCCGGTCCTCATCGAGACGCTCGGGGAAACTGGCGATGATCCGCCCCGCCAGCGAGATGTCACGGCTCTCCACGGTGACCCCGGCCGTCGAGGCGTACGCCTCGATCACAGGCAAGAACGAATACGTCGCCAGGGCCGGGGCCTCGTCGGTGTGCGTATAGATGATGGTCGAGTCAGTCACCGGTCGCTCCGCTCCACGTCTGCACGTCTGCAACATTGCTCGACATCAAGATATCTCGTGACCCACCCCCGCTCGACGGGGCCCTGCCCCACAGGGACGCGAACACGTCAGGCGGCGACCGGTGGCGTCAGGCCCGGCCGGGCGCGTCCCGCGTCCCCCGCGCGGCGGCCGTACCGGGAGCTGTCGTACCGGGGACTGTCGTACCGGGGGAGGGGCGGGTGGCCAGATGGGCGAGAAGCCGGAGCCGCTCGTAGGACGGGGAGCCGTGCTCGGCGTGGTACGTGACCAGTACCTGGCCCGGCGCCCCGGGCAGCGCCAGCTTCTCGTAGCGGAGATCGAGGGGGCCGACCCGCGGATGGAGCAGGAGAGTGACCCCGCTGGTCTTCTGGCGTACGTCCTGCCGGGCCCAGAGGGTGCGGAAGCGTTCGCTGCGCAGGCTCAGCTCGCCGATCAGCTCGGCCAGCCGGGGATCGTCCACCGCGCTCCCCACGGCCGACCGCAGATACGCCACGGCCTTGGCGGTCATCCCGTCCCAGTCCCGGTACAGCGCACGCATCTCGGGTTCCAGGAACGCCGCGTGCAGGGTGTTCACACCGGGCGAGAAGAACCGGGAGAGCGCGACGGCCGTCGGGTTGGCCGCCAGGGTGGTCATATAGCGGCCGTGCACATGGGCGGGGGTGGTCGTCCAGTTGTCGATCAGGCTCCGCACCCCCGCGCCGACCCGCTCCGGCCCGGACGGCCCGGCGCGCGCGGCCCGTGACGGCCTGGCCAGCTCCCGCAGATAGTTCTCGGCGTCGGTGTCGAGCCGCAGGGCACGGGCGATGCTGTCGAGGACCTGGTCGGAGGGGCGCTGGTCGCGTCCCTGTTCCAGCCGCAGGTAGTACTCCACACTGATGCCCGCGAGCAGCGCGACCTCCTCACGCCGCAGACCGGGCACCCGGCGGCGGGCCCCTTCGGGCAGACCGACATCTCCGGGGCGCACCCGCTCGCGGCGGACCCGCAGATACTCACCGAGTCCGCTTCCCGTCGTCCGTGTCGTTCCCGTGGCCATGGTGACCAGCGTAGGGGCAGCCGAGCGGCGCATCCTGTCCCCGCGAGTACCAGCGTCCGGGGGGACTTACTGTCCGTGACGATCCCCGCACGCGGGTGCGCCGGGGCGCCGACGTCGGTTCCTCCCGGAGCCGGTTCCTCCGGGAGCGGGAGCCGGTTCGTCCGGACGTCGGTTCGTCCGGACGTCGGTTCATTCGGGCCGGTCCGGGGAGTCGTTGCGCATCCGGCCGTCCTTCGTGAGCGGCGGGTCGTCGAGCCGGGGGAGATAGCAGCGCTGGAACAGCTCGCCGGTGAACTCGCGCCGGCTCCGTACCCCCGCCTTGTCGAAGACCTTCCGCAGATGGTCCTGCACGGTGTACTCCCCGATGCGGAGCGAGTCGGCGACCTCGGCCGTCGACCGGCCGAGCAGGACATGCTGGGCGACCTGGCGCTCGCGCGGAGTGAGGCCGTACGCGTCGAGCACGATGGCGGTCAGTTCGCCGGGGCGGCTCGGGGCCAGCGAGACATAGGTGAGCGCTTCGGAGTCCTCGCCCTCCGCCTTCTCGCGCCAGGCGCTGAGGGTGACCCAGTGTCCGGTGCGGCTGATCGCGCGGGACTGCACCTGGACCCCGAGGCCGACGGAACGGACCTTGTGCGTGAGCGCGGCGAGGGTGAAGGGATACCGGTGCCCGGGAGCGGGGTGGGCCTCCTGGACCAGGCTCAGCCAGCGCTCGGCGGTGGAGGTGCACAGCCGCACCCGCTGGTCGTCGTCGATGATGAGCAGGCCCGCGGCGTCCGGCACGTCGTCGCGGTCGATGCCCCCGAGGAGGAGCGAGCGGCGCAGGGCGGTCGTCGCCGGGGCGCTGACCGAGGAGGCGAGGGCGACCTCGGCGGGGCTGAAGGGCCGTGAGCCCTCGGCGCGGCAGAGCACGAACAGCCCCCAGGTACGGGAGCCGTCGCGCAGGAGTATCCGTAACTCGTCCGCCAGCCCCGAGGGCCGGAGCACATCGCGGTAGTAGACGCTCTCGCCCACGCGGCCGGCCATGGAATCGCTGAGCAGACTGACGGGCGTGGTACGGCGGGCGAGGGCGCGGATGTTGTCGACACCGGCCTGATCGGCGTGCTCGATCTCGAACAGGCGCGGCATCACCTCGCGCGGAAATCCGTATTCGTGCAGGCCTCCGGTGTCCAGGAGCGTCGCGGGATCGAGCATCACGGCACACCAGATGTCGGACGGCACGGCGGTGAGCAGGGCGTCGGCGGCGGCCTGGAGGACATCGAGCGCGCCGAGCGGTTCGGTGCCGCGCAGCCGGCGGGCGAGGGCGTTGACCAGCGCGTCGCGGGCAGCGGGGGCGACCGCGGCTCCTCGGGCACCGGAACGGCCGGAGCGGCCCGTACGGCCGGGTCCGGCGGCGTGGTTCTCGTGGTCTGGGCGGGAAGCGGACGTCACGCGAGCAGGCTAGGACGACCCCCAGACATCTGGGATGGGAATGGCATAAAAGCCCGTCTAGTTTGGTACCCCCAACCGGGCGGCGTACGGGGGCAGTTGACGTAGCGCCTTCCGCGCGGGCGTGCGCGCCGGGGGGCGTGCGCGGACAGGGTCCTCTCCGGGCGGGAAGCGGAAGCGGGGAACGCGCAGGCCCGCCGGGCGAGGAGAGGGCGCGGGGTACGGGGGGACCCGTCGTACCGGCGCTCCGCGAGGCGGGGTGCCGGTGCGGCGAACCGATGAGCGAGGACGAGCGAGGACGTGCGACGACAAGCGGGGACGAGTGCGAAGGAGACGGGGGATGCGCGGTGACAGGGGGGTTCCGATGACGACGCGACGACGGACGACGGCCGGACAGCGGACGAAGGCCCCACGGCAGGGGACGGTCCGACGACAGGAGCGGGTCACACGGTACGGACGGCGGAACGCGCGCGGGACGCTGCTCGCCGCGGTCTGTGCGGGCGGCCTGCTGGCCCTGACCGCCTGCGGTGGCGGCGGCGGGGGCGCGTCCGACGAACCGTCGGACAGCGGCTACACGACGACGGCGGAGCCGACGGCGACCGCGACGGCGGAGGTCGCGCCGCCCGTGGCGGAGACCTCCGAACCGGTCGAGGAGACCACCGGCACGGTCACGGACGACACCACTTCCGGGGAGGACGACGACGCGGACGACTCCTTCTCGGACACCTCGCAGGAGCAGGACACGGCATCGGGAGTCCCGCGTGGCCAGTGGACGGGCACCGCGACCATCAGCGTCGACTTCGCGGACCCGGGCTGCGCGGAGTCGTCCCAGTCCTACGAGCTGCCGGCGACGCTGATCATCGATGATCCGGTCGGCGGGGAGGACAACGGCTTCCATCTCTCCTGGGCGAGTGACAGCCAGACACCGGCGGGGGCGTTCGGGGTGACCTCCGCCCTCGACGGGACGGACACGGTGGACGGCGAGGCGGTGACCATCGGCTACTGGTCCCTCTCCGACGACGGTTCGGGCGACATCTCGGGAAGCCTCACCGATTCCGGCGCCGCCGAGGGAGCCGCGCTCAACCAGCTCTTCGTACCGAAGCCGATCCTCCCGTGCAGCGAGTACATGGTCTTCCCGTACGGCATGGCGACAGGCACCACGCTGGAGGGGACCGTGACCGACGAATCGGCCTCACTGACCCTCAGCGGTACCTCGCTCGACGGGACCAGGAGCTTCCGTGTCGAATGGTCGTGAGAACGGTCGCCGGTCCGCGGCTGTCACGGACGCGGACGCGGACGCGGACCGGGCCGAACTGCTGGACTCCTGGGCCGGGCGGATCGCCACGGCGGTCGCGCCGAACGAGATCTCCTTCGCCGGGCTCACGGCACGGGTCTACGCCGGGGGCGGCCGGGGCCGCCGTGGACTGCTGCGTTCCGCGCCTGCGGCACCGGGCGGTGCCGGAGGCGAACTGGCCACGCTCCTCCCCACCCTCTGGCACGCGCTCGCGGTGTCGTACGACCTGGTGGTGGCGGCCCTGGGCTCGGCCGCCGTCAGCAACGCGGTGTCGGGAGCGGCGCTGCTGCTCGCTCTGGAGGAACGGCAGGCGTCCCGGACACGGGGCGCGGACCCGGCCCCGGCGCGTGACGCGAGCGGCACACCCGGCGCGGACGGGGGACCGGACGCGGCCCGTACGGAGGCCTCGGGGGCGGCCCCTGCGGAGGGCTCGGGGGCGGCCCCTGCGGAGGGCTCGGGCGCGGCGCGTACCGAGGGCTCGGGGGCGGCCCCGGCGGTCGGCTCGGGCGGCGGCGAAACGGACCACGCTCCGGTGAGGCCGACGGTCGGCGGGGTCGGCGAGGCGGGCGGGGTCGGTGTGGCCGGTGGGGCCGGGGCCACGGATCTCGCCGTTCTCGCCGGTGCGGTGGTGCATGTGTCCCGGTGTCTCCAGGCCGGCGGTATGGCACGCCGACCGGCCGACCGGGCCGCCGCGCAAGCGGTCGCGGCCCTGTACGAGGGCCGCGACGCGGGCGCCGCCGCCTTCCTCGGCATCCTGGCGGGCCATCTGCCACCGGACACTCCCGCGTCGGCCTCCACGTCGGCCTCCACGTCGGCCCCCGCGCCGCCACCCGCGCCCGCGCGCTCGCCCATGTCCGCGGTCCGCGGGCTGAGGCGCCGGCTGGCCACCCGGCTGTCGGGACGCGGCCCCGGTCTTCCCGCGGGCGAGGAGTGAAGCGGCCGCCCGCCTCCGGCGGGCTCGCCCTGCCCCCGCCGCCCTGGCTGTGGCTCGCCATGGCGAGCTATCTCTACGACACGCCCGCCGCCTTCGTCTGGTGGCGGGAGCAGCTCAAGGACGTCTGGAGCGAGGGGACGTACGACTCCGCCACCGTCTCCGGCGCCGCGTTCACCGCGCTGCGCGTCATGCTCGTGAGCCAGGCGATCCCCGTCCTCTTCGTGGCGGCCGGGGTGGCCGCCGTACTGCTGCCGCATCTGCGCGGCCGGTACACGGAGTGGCGCCACCACCTCGTCGACCCCCGTGACAGCGCGGCCGGCGGCCCGGATCCCGCCATGGATTCCCTGCGGCGCCTGCTGGACGAGCATGCGCCGGGGACGGTCCTCATGGTCTCGATGCGCGCCCGAGGCCCGTCGATCCGGGTGTACGCACGGGGCTGGCGCGGCCGGCGGATCGCCGTGTCCCTCGGTTTTCTCGCGCTGTGGGAGAGCGACCGGGACCGGGCCCGCGCCCTGCTGCTCCACGAGGCGGGCCATCTCACCGGCGGCGAACACCTCATCACCGGTCTGGGCAGCCCGTTCACCGGCATGGTCGGCGCCTGGCCCGTGGTGTTCCTGGTGTGCGCGGTGGGCCCGCTGGTCTGGCTGTTCCTGATCTACGCGCCGAGCGCGCCGTTCTTCCTCGCGCAGGTGCTCACGACCGTGGCACGGCTGCCAGAGGTCCTGATCGTCCCGGTCGTGGCCCTGTGGTGCGCCGAGCTGGCCGCGGACCGGTACGCGGTGGCCGGCGCCGGACGGCGCACGGTGCTGGAGGCGCTCGACGCGACCAGGGCGTCCGGGCCGCGCCCGATGACCGGCAAGCTGTACCACCCGCCGAGGGCGCTGCGCCGGTGGTTCGTCGAGCACGCGCACCGGCCGGTGGCACCGGTGCTCCTGCTGCTCGCGGGACCGATCGCCCTGCTGCTGCACGCGGTGGTCGTGACGGTCTTCGCCGTTCCCAGTCTGATCCTGAACGGGTTCGCCCCGCGCACCGCGGTCGCCATCGCTCTCGACCTGGCGCACCTGCACCTTCTCTCCTGGCCACGGTGGACCGTGGTCCTGGCCGTGGTCCTTCTCTGGCCGCTGCTGGTCGGGTCATGGCTCCGGCTGTGGGGCGCGCCGGCCCCCGTACAGAGCCGCTCCGAACGGGGCGCGGCAGAACCGGGCGCGGCCGGACGGGGCGCGGCCGGACGGGGCGCGGCTGAACGGGGCCCGGCTGAACGGGGCGTGGTGATCGAACCGGGCGCGGCGGGCCGGCCGGTCTCCCCGGACCGGGCCCGGCTCCTCCTCGTCCCGTACCGCCGCAGGACGCATCTGGCCGCCGCTCTGCTGCCGGCGCTCGTCCTCGCCGTCGCGTTCCTGCCGCGTACCGGGGCCGTGGACCGCGATCCCGTGTTGCGGCCCGCCGCGACCACGACAGGGGCGGAGGACTGAGCCGCGCGGGCGCGACGGTCCCGGCCTGGGGCCCGGCCCCTACCGGGCACCGTTCACGGCGCCGTCCGGCCCGGTGCCGTCGGCTCCGACGAGCCAGGTGTACGCGGCCCCCGCCGTGAACTCGCTCCGTCCGCCGGGGAAGAACAGCCCGGCCGTGGCGAACTCCGGGTCGGGCACGGTGGTCAGAACGTAGGGGATCGCAATACAGCGCATTCCAGCGGCGTGTGCCGCGACCACACCGGGGCCGGCGTCCTCCACCACCACACATCCGGCGGGCGCCGTGCCCAGCCGACGCGCCGCTTCGAGGAAGACGTCCGGCCTCGGTTTGCCGTGGGCGACCTCCTCGGCGGAGACCGTCGCGGTGAAGTACCCGTCCAGACCGGTGACGCGCAGGGCCAGATCGATGGCGGCGCGGGACGAGCCGGACGCCACGGCCAGCGGCACGCCCTCGGTGTGCAGCCGCTCCACGAACGTCCGCATCTGCGGGAACACCTCCGTCGAGGTGCGCACCCGCTCCAGATAGAGCCGGTTCTTCTCGGCGAGCAGTTCGTCGACCGGCGCGTCGATGGCGTACTCCCGGCGCAGGACCTCCAGGGTCTCCCGGGTGCTGATCCCGATGAAGCGGGTGTGGTGCTCCCAGGTGAAGTCCGTGACGCCGTGCTGGGCCAGGAGTTGCCGCCCGGCTTCGTAATAGTTCGGCTCGCTGTCCACGAGTGTTCCGTCAAGATCGAAGATGACCGCCGGAATACGCGAAGTGCTCATGCGGTCCAGCATGCCAAGGCGTCCGGCGCGCCAAGCGAGGAAGCCCCGGCCGCCCCCGGCCCCGCCCGCCCCCGCCGCGATCCCGTTCCGGCCGATCCCGTTCCGGCCCCGGGGATTGGTCCAGACCGCCTGCTACCGTCGGCCGGACATCAGCGGATCGGTCGTTGAGGTTCAGCCGAAGAGGGGACACACACGTGAGCGGCAGGAACGACGGGCGGGCCTTCATCGGATCGTTCACCTCGGCGGGCGGCCGGGGCATCATCCACGTGGCCGTGGACCCGGACACCGGGGCCCTGACGGAGCGGGGAGCGACCGACGCGGTCGCCGATCCCTCCTTCCTCACCCTCGCGCCGGACGGGTCCGTGCTCTACGCGGTCTCCGAGACGGACGAGGGCGCGGCGGCGGCCTTCACGGCCCCCGCAGGAACCGGTGCCGGGGACGGAGTGCCGAGGCTGATCGGCGATCCCGTACCCGTACGCGGGTCCAGCCCCACCCACCTCACGCTGACGGCCGGCCATCTGCTGACCGCCAACTACGGCTCCGGCAGTGTCACGGCCCTGTCGGTCGGCGGTGACGGCGGGCTGCTGAGTGCCACCGGGGTGCTCCGGCACGAAGGCGGGGGACCGCACCCGGAGCGGCAGCGAGGTCCGCACGCGCACCAGGTGCTGGCCGATCCGAGCGGGCGCTGGATCCTGGTCACCGACCTCGGAACCGACTCCGTACGGATCTCCTCCCTGGACCCCGCCTCCGGGGAGCTGACGGCGCACGGCGAGACGGCGCTGCGCCCCGGCACGGGACCCCGCCATCTCGCGTTCCACCCGGCCGGCGGCCATGCCTATGTGCTGAACGAGCTGGAACCCACCCTCACCCTCTGCCGCTGGGACGCGGCGGGCGGTGTGCTCGAACCGGTCGGTGAGGCCCCCGTTCTGCCCGACAGCGCCGACGTCGCGAGCTATGCCTCCGAGGTGGTCGTCTCCCAGGACGGACGCTTCGTCTGGGCGGCCAACCGCGGACACGACAGCATCGCCGTCCTGGCGCTCGACGCCACCCACGAGAAGGCGGAACTGGTCACCACCGTGCCGTGCGGGGGCACCTGGCCTCGGGATCTGGTGCTCGACCCGACGGGCCGTCGACTGTACGCGGCGAACGAGCACTCCGGCGACGTGACCTGGTTCGACCTCGACCCGACGACCGGCATCCCGGCCCGCGCGGGCTCCATCGAGGCCCCCGCCGCCTCCTGCGTGATCTTCGGCTGACCGCTGACCGCTGACCGCTGACCGCTGACCGCTGACCGAGCCGCGGGCAGCCGCTCCGACCGCCCTACGGGCCACTGCGTCGCTCCGGCCGGGCGGACCGTCGGACCCTCGTGCCGTCGGATCGTCGTGCCGTCGGACCGCGTACGGAAGGGCCCGCCCCGGAAGATCCGGTGCGGGCCCTTTCCATGCGTACGGGGGACATCGTCGTCCCGTACGCAGGGGCATCCGTCGGCCTGGCGTCAGTGTGCCGGTGTCCCCTGCGGCTGCGTGGGGATACCCAGCACCGTCGTGTACTTCGACAGCACCAGCTTGCCGATCGCCGGGTAGGCGCCCAGCGGCTCCGCGGCGGCGCAGTCGGCCTCCTTGAGGGCCGTGTCGAGCAGCCCCTCGGGCAGCTCGGGGCCGACCAGATACGGCGCGAGCGCGAGCTGCGTCGAACCGGATTCGCGCAGTTGCGCCGCGATCGCGGTGACCGAACCCTCCTCGTCCAGCGCGGCGGCCATCACCGGTACGGCGAGGCGCGCGGCCAGCAGCATTCCGGTGATTCCGGCCGTCTGGACCGCTTCCTGGCCGCCCACCGTGGCCAGGATGATGCCGTCGGCCGCCGTCGCGACCGTGAACAGCCGGGCGCGGTCGGCGCGGGCGAGACCGGCCTCCGACAGACGCACATGCAGCGCCTCGGCGAGCAGCGGATGCGGACCGAGGACATCCGTCAGCTCCGCGACGGCGCCGCTCTCCGCGACGGCCTCACGTATCCGCGTGACCAGTCCGCTGTCGGGACCGGCGAGCAGCGGCACGACGACGGCGGCGGGTCCTTCGGGCTCGGCGACCTCGCGGCCCGCGGCCTTCGCCAGTTCATAGCGGTCGGTGCGCAGCGCGACGGTCCCCGACAGGGCGCTCGTCAGCGTCGCGTACTCGCTGTCGTCACCGTCCAGGAAACCGATCACGGCATCGAGGCCGGGCAGCTCGGAACGGGCGATGCTGATGATCTCCTCGGCCAGACCGCGCACGGCGGCCGAGGGGGTGCCGGGTACGGCGAGAACAAGCGCGGGCGCACCTTCAGGGGCCGCCACCGGCTCGGGACGGCGGTGGCGCCCCGACTGACGGGGTCGCGGCATTCGTACAGGCAGGCCGGATGCGGGCCCAGTGGGGGTGCTCATGCCGTCGAATGCTACTGGTTTTGTGGGCGCGGCTGTTCGGGGAGGGGTCGCTCGTGAACCATCTGTCCCTGTTTATCCGTTAGGTATTTTTCCGCTCATCTGTCCTGATGTGTCGGGACGTAGAGCAGCCGTGGATCGTGCGGCAGCCGCAGTGAGTCCGTGGCGAGTTCCGCCGCGATGAGCAGCGCCCCCGTCAGGGGATCGGCCGCGGCGGAGACCGTGGTGGCATGCGGAAGCTGCTCGGCCAGCTCCGCCCTGAGGGGTACGAGCAGAGGGTCGCCCAGCTTGAACAGCCCTCCGGTGAGGGCGACTTCGGGTGTGCCGGAAGCGGGACAGACCGCGGTGGCCGCCTCCGCGATATGCCGCGCGGCGCGCGCGAGGATCTCCGCGGCGACGGGATCACCGGCCGCGCAGCGGGCCACTTCCGGGGCGAACGAGGCGAGTACGGCGGGCCGGTCCGTCCGTGGATAGAGCAGCCCCGGCAGCTCGGCCGCGGGCCCGAAAACCGCTTCCATTCTGGACAGCAGTGCGGGTGAACCGCCCCGTCGGCCGTCGTGCGCGCGCATGCCCGCCTCCAGCCCCGCGCGCCCGATCCAGGCACCGCCGCCGCTGTCGCCGAGGAGATGTCCCCAGCCGTCCGCGCGGTGCCAGCCCGTCAGATCCGTGCCGAGCGCGATCATGCCCGTACCCGCGGCGACGGTGGCCCCGGGGCTCTGCCCGAGCGCTCCCGCGTAGGCGGTGACCGCGTCCGCGGCCAGCGCCAGCCGCCGCACCCCGAGCGAACGCTCCAGCGCGGCGGGCAGTTCGGCCCGGAGCCCGTCGCCGAGCGTCGCCATCCCGGCCGCGCCGATCGCGACGGCGGACAGGGTGTCCGTACCGGCCCGGGTGAGCAGTGCCTCCACGGCGGGCAGCAGTTGGGCGAGCAGATGCCCGGGGTCGATACCGGTGGGCCCGGTACGCACCGGCTCCCCGGCGGCGGTGGTGCCGACCGTCCTGACTCCGGTCGACCGGCCTCCGGCCGTCGAACCGAGCGCGATCCGCAGCCCCGAGCCGCCCGAGTCCACACCCAGCACCCAGCTCATCGCCGCTCCCCGGTCATCGGGGCGCCCGCTTCACCGCGGCACCCGGTTCATGGCAGCCGCCAGTCCACCGGTTGCGCGCCCTGGCGGACCAGCAGGTCGTTGGCCTGGCTGAACGGACGCGACCCGAAGAAGCCGCGGTCCGCCGACATGGGGGAGGGGTGGGCCGATTCGATCGCGGGGAAGTCACCGAGGAGCGGCCGCAGATTGCGCGCGTCACGCCCCCACAGGATCGACACGAGGGGCTTGCCCCGGGCGACCAGGGCGCGGATGGCCTGCTCCGTCACCTCTTCCCAGCCCTTCCCGCGATGGGCGGCCGGCTTGCGGGGCGCGGTGGTCAGCGCTCTGTTGAGCAGCAGGATCCCCTGACGCGTCCAGGGCGTCAGATCGCCGTTGGACGGCCGGGGCAGCGCCAGATCCGTGTGCAGCTCCCGGAAGATGTTCTCCAGACTGCCCGGCAGGGGCCGGACCTCGGGTGCGACCGAGAAGCTCAGTCCCACCGCGTGTCCCGGCGTCGGATACGGATCCTGGCCCACGATCAGGACCCGTACCTCGTCGAAGGGCTGCTGGAAGGCCCGCAGCACATTCGGTCCGGCCGGCAGATAGGTGCGCCCGGCGGCGATCTCCGCACGCAGGAAATCACCCATCTCGGTGATGCGTCCTGCCACGGGGCCCAGTGCGTCCGCCCAGCCGGGCTCGACAATCTCATTCAACGGTCTTGCTGCCACGGGGCGCCACTCTACTGCCGCGAACGGCCCGCCTTCGCACGCACCCGTCAACAGGCCCTCGCCACGCGGCGTTTGCCGACCGCTCCACAACCCGGTCATCCGGTGGCCCGGCTATCCGGAGAGGGCGATCGCGCGGACACAGAGCACATCCGGCAGATGCGAGGCGAGCTGCTGCCAGCTGTCCCCGTCGTCCGCGCTCGCGTACACCTCGCCATTGCGATTGCCGAAGTAGACTCCGGCGGGATCGGCGTCGTCCGTGCACATCGCGTCACGCAGGACCGTGCCGAAATGGTCGCCCTCGGGCAGTCCCGCCGACAGCGGCTCCCAGCTCCCTCCGGCGTCCTCCGTACGGAAGACCCGGCACCTGCGCCCGGCGGGCACCCGGTCCCCGTCCGCGTTGATCGGGAAGACATAGGCCACATCCGCGCGGCGCGGGTGTGCGGCGACCGTGAAGCCGAAGTCGGAGGGCAGTCCCGACCCGATGTCGCTCCACCTCCCGCCCGCGTCGTCGCTGCGGAACACCCCCCAGTGGTTCTGGAGATAGAGCCGGTCCAGGTCGCCCGCGTCCTGTGCGATCTTGTGGACGCACTGACCGAACTCCGGATGCGGATCGGGCAGGAAGACCGCCGACACCCCCTGGTTGGAGGGCGTCCAGCTCGCGCCGGCGTCCTGGCTGCGGAACACCCCCGCCGAGGAGACCGCGACGGTCACCGCGGCCGGGTCCCGGCGGTCGGTCACCACCGTGTGCACCGCCTCACCGCCGCCGCCGGGCACCCACCGGTCGCGGGTGGGGTGCTCCCAGAGAGGCCGGACCAGCTCGAAGGTCTCGCCGCGGTCGTCGGAGCGGAACAGCGCGGCGGGTTCCGTGCCCGCGTACACCACATCCGGGGCCTGGGGACCGGCCGGATGGAGCTGCCACACCCGCTCCAGGGACGCCCCCGTGTCTTTGGGGAACCTCACCGCGGGCCGGCTCGGCTCGGTCCAGCTCGCCCCCAGGTCGTCCGAGTGGAACACGGACGGGCCCCAGTGCGCGCTGTCGCCGCCGACGAGCAGCCGCGGCGCCGGGCCCCGCGTGTCGATACCGATCGAATAGACCGCCTGCGCGTTGAAGCGCGGCCCCTCGAACTCCCATCGGCCGCCGCGTCTGCGGCCGACGAAGAGCCCCTTCCGGGTGCCCACGGTGAGTAGCACGTCGGTCATCGCCGATACCTCCAGGACGTCGCTGTCACGGATACGGGTCAGTCTGCACCCCACCACTGACAATGGCGTCCGAAGCAAGCGTCCGCGCAGGTCAGAAGGCCCGGTGATACTGCTTCGGGGTGGGTACGGAGACCCCCAGCTCAGCGGCCGCGCGGCGGGCCCAGGACGGGTCGCGCAGCAGTTCCCGGCCGAGCAGCACCGCGTCGGCCTCACCGTTGGTGACGATCTTCTCCGCCTGCTCGGGGTCGGTGATCAGCCCGACGGCCGCCACGGGCAGCCGGGTCTCCGCCCTGACCCGGGCCGCGAACGGCACCTGGTAACCAGGGCCGACGGGAATGTGTACCCCCGGCGCGTTGCCCCCGCTGGAGACGTCGAGCAGGTCCACGCCGTGCGCGACCAGATCGTCCGCGAGGCGCACCGTGTCGTCGGCGGTCCAGCCGCCCTCGTCCAGCCAGTCGGTGGCGGAGATCCGGAAGAAGACCGGCAGCTCCTCGGGCCACTCGGCGCGCACGGCGTCGACGACCTCCAGGGCGAAGCGCGCGCGGTTCTCGAAGGAGCCGCCGTAGGCGTCCGTGCGCCGGTTGCTGTACGGGGAGAGGAACTCGCCGATCAGATAGCCGTGCGCGCCGTGCACCTCGACCACCTGGAAGCCCGCCTCCCTGGCCCGGCGGGTGGCCGCGGCGAACTGCCCGACGATCTCCTGGATCTGCTCCACGGTCAGCTCGGCGGGCAGGAGATGGCCCTCCGCGTAGGGCACCGCGCTCGGCGCCAGCGGCTGCCACCCGCCTGCCTCGGGGCCGACCGGGCCGCCGCCCTGCCAGGGCCGGTCCGTGGAGGCCTTCCGCCCGGCGTGGGCGAGCTGGACTCCGGCGACCGTGCCCTGCGAACCGAGGAACCGCGTGATGCGGCGGAACGCCTCGACCTGGGTGTCGTTCCAGAGTCCGAGGTCCGCGGGGCTGATCCTGCCCTCCGGGCTGACAGCGGTGGCCTCGGTGAGGATCAGCCCGGTGCCGCCCACGGCGCGCGCCGCGAGATGGGCGAAGTGCCAGTCGTTGGGGACACCCGCGTCCGGGCCCGTCTCGTCCGCCGAGTACTGGCACATGGGTGCCATCCAGACCCGGTTGGGGATGGTCAGCGACCGCAGGGTGTAGGGCTCGAACAGGGTGCTCACGTGGGCTCCAATCACAGGACTGCCGCATACGGAGGGCGGGGGACGGACCCGCCGACGCCTACTACGGTACCCATCGTAGTAAGGCGAATGTCAAACTACGAAGCTTCTCGTACAATGAGACTCCCTGAAGGAGTGGAGCCGCTGTGACCGCCGCGACCCGTACCCGCGAACTCGCTCACCCCGAGCGCACGGAGATCCGTCTGGAGGGCGTGCTCCACGCGCTCTCCGACCCCCTGCGGCTGCGTATCGTGCGTGAGCTGGCCGGCGCGGACCATGAGCTGGCCTGTTCGCACTTCGCTCTGCCGGTCACCAAGTCGACCACCACCCACCACTTCCGGGTGCTGCGCGAGAGCGGGGTCATCCGGCAGGCCTACCGGGGCACGGCCAAGATGAGCGGGCTGCGCGGGGAGGATCTGGACGCCCTCTTCCCGGGCCTGCTCGACAGCGTCCTGAGGGCCGCCGACGCGCAGGCGAAGCGGCTCGGCGAGCCCTGATCCCGGCCCGCGCGCGCCCCTGGCACGCCGATCGGTGCGATGAGCCGACAGGGTGCCGTACGCGACCGGTCCGTGCGCGCCTGACAATAGGGGTGGATTGCCTGATTAAGTTGTGAATGTGTCGGAACATAAATGGATTTCCGCCCAGGAACCCCATGAGCGCGATACGTACGAGTGGCCCGTGTGGGAGGTGCAGGGGCATGGCACCGTCACCGGCGCCGGCGACCCCCGGGACGGCGCCACACGGCGCGAGATCCTGCCGCCCTGGGTCGATATCCGGCTGACCTTCGCGGACGGCGCCCGGATCGATGTGCTCGCGGTCGTCCAGGACGGCCGTATCGCCATCGAGGACGCGCAGGCCGAC
The DNA here is from genome assembly GCF_042890865.1 of Streptomyces sp. NPDC002018. Lineage (NCBI taxonomy): Bacteria > Bacillati > Actinomycetota > Actinomycetes > Kitasatosporales > Streptomycetaceae > Streptomyces > Streptomyces sp. NPDC002018. The sequence goes on along the minus strand of NZ_JBIASO010000008.1, from coordinate 120,447 downwards.
CCGCCGCTGGCCCTCGAGGGCTTCGCCGCGCTCGCCGGCGCGATCGAGGCTCCCCTCCAGAACGCCTGTCAGGTGGTATCGGGCCGGCACCGGCCGCCGGTGCCCGGGACCGCCGTCGCCGAGCCGCCCGCCGCGGGCTCCGGGTCCGTGGCCGGTGAGGTGCTCGGCCAGGTCCCCGTCGCCGGCGAGGTCCCCGCGGACGCCGAGCAGACCACCGGCGGAGCCGCTACGGGTGAGCCGGCCGCGCACGGGACGCCCGCCGCCACGACCGCGTACGACATTCCCGGTTACGACACCCCTGCGTACGACACTCCCGGTTACGACACCTCGGCCCACGCCACCCCCGCCTCCGGCGCTCCCCTGTGCACGGCTCCCGCCTCCGGCGTTCCCGCGCACGACACCCCGGCTTCCGGCACTCCCGTGTCCGACCTCGACCCGGCCCAGGGCGCCGCCGGCCATGAGGCGCCCCCGGCCGACGCGTCCTCCGACGAGTCCCGCGAAGAGCCGGCGTCCGGGCCCGAGCGGGAGCCGGCGGCGGAGTCCGGGCCCGAGCACGGCCGCGAGACATCGGGCCGGCACCGTGCCCGTCCGTCCCCGCCGCGCGGGAGCGCCGCCCGGCGCAGCGTCGCGGAGATCTACCGCGCGGCCCAGCAGGCCGGCCTGGACCCGGTGCTCGCGGTGATGTCGGCGACGGGGTTCAGCCGCCGCAAGTCGCTGAAGCTGATCGCCGGGGCCCGGGACGAGGGGCATCTGACGCCGCGCCACCACCGCCGCTGACGCCACGCCGCTGACGCCATCGCGAGCAGATCCGGGCATCGTCCGCCACGGGGCCGGTACGGGACCGCGGCGCACCCGTCTCCGGCGGCGGCCCGGCACCGTCTCCGGCCGCGCACTCTTCCCGGCCGCGCACCGTCCCCGGCCCGCGCACCGTCCCCGGCCCGCGCACCGGAGTGCGTGCTTCCGGTCCGTGCGGGCGCCCTGGGCCCCGTACGGCCTCTCAGGCCGTCCACCGGGCCCCCGGAGTCTCCGGCCTTCTGTCGGACGCTCAGGGCGCCCCGTAGGGCCCTTCTCCGGGCCCCGTACCGGAGTGGGCGCCTCCGGACCCCGCGCCCGACGCCGGGCCGCGTACGGACGCCCCTGCCGCGCCGCGCTCACATCGAGCGCATACGGCTCATCTCGACGGTCTGCTGGGCGATGACCTCGTTCGCCATCTCCTCGACCTGGACGTTCTTGCCGTCCGTGAGCACCTCGGTGGCCATGGTGATCGCGCCCTGATGGTGGGTCGTCATCAGCTTCAGGAAGAGTTCGTCGAAGGCCGCGCCCTTCGCCGCCCGCAACTGGGTCAGCTGGGCCTCCGTGGCCATCCCGGGCATCGTGCCGTGGTCATGGCCGTTGAGGTGCCTCTCCCCGCCGTTGTTCTTCAGCCAGCCCTCCATCGCCGCGATCTCCGGCTTCTGCGCGGCGGCGATCCGCTCCGCGAGCAGCTTCACCGGCCTCGATCCGGCGCGGGCGCCCGCGAGTTCGGTCATCTTCAGCGCCTGGCCGTGATGCACGATCATCATCTGCGCGTACATGTAGTCCGCCGAGTTGGGGGTGTTGTCCGGGGCGGCCTTCACCGCCTCCTCCGCGGAGAGCGTCTTCGCGGGCTCTCCGGGCTTGCCGGGCGCCACCACGACCGATCCACCGCCGCCCTTGGCCCCGGTCTCGCCGTCGTTCCCCGAGTCGCAGGCTCCCAGGGCGACTACGGCGAGAGCGGCCACCGCCGCGAGCGCGGTCCTGCGGACACGCGGACTCCTGTGGTGGATCAACACGACGACCTCCTGCGGCACATGATGTGGTGAAACTTTCCTAGCACGCTTCAACAGGCGAGTGATCAAAAACTTTCATTACGTCTCTGTTGCCATCTGTTGAGATGTACATGCGAGGGACGATACTGCCCAGGTCCGTGACCCGTTCAACTCTGAACGGATACAAGGGAGGACCGCAGTGATCTCGTTGCACACCACCCGCGTGCGGCGGAGACGTCTGGGCGTGGCGGCAGCCGCGGCCGGACTCTTCGCGACGCTGTTGACCGCTGGACCGGCGGTCGCGACACCCGACCCCGGTGACAGCCCCGCCTCGGAGAAGATCTCCTCGGGCCGGGCCGCCGAGGTGAAGGCGGCCATTCAGCAGGGCGAGATACCCGGTGTGGACGAAATCGTCCACAGCGACAACATCAAGCACCTCGCCAACGTCCCCAAGGACCTCATCACGGGGACCAACTCGGACCTCGCGTTCCAGGGCAAGTACGCCTTCTCGGGCAACTACGACGGATTCCGGATCTTCGACATCAGCAAGCCGAAGTCCCCGAAGACCGTCGCCCAGGTCCTCTGCCCCGGCTCGCAGAACGACATCTCGGTCTCCGGGGACCTGCTCTTCCTCTCCACCGACTCCTCGCGGAGCGACAACTCCTGCACGAGCGCCGCCCAGCCGGCGACGATCAAGGAGTCGTGGGAGGGCATCAAGGTCTTCGACATCAGCGACATCCGGAACCCGAAGTACGTCGCCGCTGTCGAGACCGCGTGCGGCTCGCACACCAACACCCTGGTGCCGGAGCGCAAGGACGTCTACGTCTACGTGTCGTCGTACTCGCCGAGCACGACGTTCCCGGACTGCCAGCCGCCGCACGACGGCATCTCGATCATCAAGGTGCCCCGCAAGGCTCCGGAGCGTGCCGCGCTGGTGGAATTCCCCAACCTCTTCCCGGACGGCGGAAACCCGGGAGCGCCCACCAACCCGGGCGTCTCGGCGACCACCGGCTGCCACGACATCACGGTGCTGCCCTCCAAGGACCTGGCCGCCGGTGCGTGCATGGGTGACGGCATCATCTTCGACATCAAGAACCCGGAGCGCCCCAGGGTGATCGACCGGGTCCAGGACAATGTCAACTTCGCCTTCTGGCACTCGGCCACGTTCAACCAGAAGGCGAACAAGGTCGTCTTCACCGATGAGCTGGGCGGCGGTGGCGCCGCCACCTGCAACGACACCATCGGCCCCGACAAGGGCGCCGACGGCATCTACGACATCGTCGGCAAGGGCGACCGGCGCAAGCTGGTCTTCAGGAGCTACTTCAAGATCGACCGTCCCCAGGCCGAGACCGAGGTCTGTGTCGCGCACAACGGCTCGCTGATCCCGGTCAAGGGCCGCGACATCATGGTCCAGGCCTGGTACCAGGGCGGCATCTCCGTCTGGGACTTCACCAACTCGTCCCGGCCGAAGGAGATCGCGTACTTCGAGCGCGGTCCGGTCACCACGGACCGGGTCACCACCGCCGGCCCCTGGTCGGCCTACTACTACAACGGCTACATCTACTCGAACGACATCGCCAAGGGCTTCGACGTACTGCAGCTCAACGACCGCAGGACGGACGCCGCGAAGAAGGTGCGGCTGGACGAGCTGAACGTCCAGACCCAGCCTGACTACTTCGAGGACTCCCGCCACTGAGCGGCTGTGCCCTGATCCGTTCCGCCGGGCGGCTCCCCGCCCGGCGGAACGCCGAGTTCCCACTCCAGTCCGTAGCGGCTGAACAGTTCGGCGCGCAGCCGGGGCAGCGGCATCGGAGCGCCCGGCAGGAGAACCGCGAAGACCGCTCCCATCAGCAGGGCACGCAGCATCGGATACTCGCTGTCGGGATCGGCCGACCCGTACCGGGTCACGGCCTCGCGCAGCAGTGCCGCCAGCCGCTGCTGCTCCGGGCACTGCACGAATCCCTCGGCCTGGAGGATGCCGGCCATGTGCGTCCGCATCAGTACGGGACTGTCGGCCGCGAGCCCGAGGATGGCGTCGATCGCCCGTGCCAGCAGCTCCCGCCCGTCGTCGGTGACCGGCTCCCGCCGCAGGGCCGCCGCCAGGGTCTGATGCATCAGCCGGTGCACGGCGGACTGGAGAAGCTGCCGCTTTCCCGGAAAGTAGTACGAGACGAGACCGCGTGCCGAACCGGCCCGGTCGGCGATGTCGGCCAGCGTCGTGGCCTCGTAACCGCGCTCGGCGACCAGCTCCACCGTGGCTTGCAGCAGCCGTTCCCGGGAACGCCGACGCAACTCTTCATTGACCGATGGGCTCCGCGGGGACATGCTTGACTCCTGCGTTGACTGGCTCTCAGCCAATATACTCAGTGCGTCCCGTACCGGGTCCCATCGGGCCTGGTCAGCGGGGCTGCCGTCTGCCTTGGGCGACGCGGGGGATCGTCCAAGGCAGACGGCTTCGGCATGCCCGGAGCCGCCGGAACGCCCGTTCCGGGCCTCTCGTGGACCCGTTTCACCGTCCACGGGTGCCCGTTTCCCGGCCTGCGCGTGCCCGTTTCGGGAGCACGGAGGTGCCCGGCCTCCCGGGGGCCCGGGCGCCTCCGTGACCGGGTTCCCGGGGCCTACGGGAGCGGCCCCCGGCCGGCCAGGGTGAGGACGGGACGCAGCCCCGCCGGGCGCTCCTCCACCGGCAGATGGTCGACGAAGTGGACCGAGCAGCCCAGCTCCGTCGCTCCGCCGTCGGCGTTGCGGTCGTCGCCGACCATCAGCACATCGTGCGGATCCTGTCCCAGCTCCTCACAGGCCGCCCGGAAGAGCCGGGTGTCGGGCTTCTGGACACCGTGCTCGTACGAGAGCACATAGGCGTCGACGAAGGCGTCCAGGCCGTGCGCGCGGAAGACCGGCCGCAGATCCCAGCCGATATTGCTCACGACCCCGATCCCGATGCCCCAGCGCCGCAGGGTGCCGAGCACCTCGGCCGCGTCGGCGTACGGACGCCAGGCGTCCGGAGTCATATGGCGCTCGTAGAGCGCGTCGTACAGGGCGGGGGTGGGCAGCTCCACCTGGCGCGCGAGCCCGGTGTACGCGGCGCGGTGCCGCTCGGCGCTCTCGTCCCGGGTGGCCCACACCGCGGCCAGCTCACGGGGCACCCGCTCCGGCGAGGACCCGCCGGGCAGCGCGCCCGCCACGGCCAGCTTCATCGCGTACCGCCGCACCTCGTCGGGCGGCACGGCCACATCCGCCTCGTTGAGCACGGCTCGCAGCCAGGATCCCGCGGATTCGATACGAAAAAGGGTTCCGGAGAAATCGAAGAGCACGCCCTTGAAGGTCATGTGTCCGATCCTCGCGGGGGCACCGCTCCCGGGACAAGGCCGACCGCGGGGCGCCTCGACCCGGCGGGGTCAGGATTCGCGGGGGGAGTCCAGGCGGGTGTAGGACGCGATGGAGAAGGCCACCAGACAGCCGCCGAGCAGCCAGCCCGCGAGGACGTCCGCGCTCCAGTGGACGCCGAGCCAGAGGCGGGTGAGGCCCGCTCCGGCCACCGAGACGACGGCGACGGCCAGTGCCGTGCGCCACGCCAGCCGGCCCACCCCGTGGCGGTGCGCCACCCACAGCAGAAGTCCGCAGCTCACCGCGGCCGTCATCGCGTGGCCGGAGGGGAACGCGGCGAAGTGGGCGGAGTCGACCGGGTCGGGCCACCGCGGGCGTTCGCGGCCCACGGCGTACTTCAGCCCCTGCGAGAGGGCCGCGCCCACCACGCTCGTCGCCGCGACCCAGCAGGCGAGCAGCCGTGTGCCCCGCAGCCACAGCGTGATCACGGCCGCGGCGATCAGCAGCCGCATGGTCCAGGGGTCCCAGGCCCAGTCCGTGAGCACCCGGTTGAGCCAGGTGAGCTCCGGCTCGGCCACCGCCCGGCGGTGCAGCGCCTCCGCGGTCATGCGGTCGAAGGAGAGCAGTGGCCCCCACTCCGCCACGACGAGCGTCACGAGCAGGCCCGCGAGGAGGGCCAGCAGGCCGCCCGTACGGGCCGGTGTGACCAGCGGGGGAGTGGCCGGGGGCCGGGGACCGGCCGGCGGGGGTGTCGGGTCGGCTTCGGGGATCGAGGACGAGCGCATGGGAAGATCCTCCCCGACGACGGGTACGAGGGGCCAGGGGACGACTTCGGCGTCCGGGTCAGCCCAGCGCGCGCAGCGCCGGTACGAAGGCGACCAGGAGCGGCACCACGGGCACGGCGGCAGCGGCGGCGGTCAGCCGCAGTCTGCGGCCCGCGGTGAGCCGCGGAACGGGGGACAGGAGCCGGTTCACCCGCTGCGGGAGCTGGGCGTCCGGCGCCGTGCCGGGCCCGAACACCCCGCGGTCCTCGTTCAGTTCGACCAGGGCGAGCGCGATGGCCAGCCGGCCGAAACGGCGCGAGGCCACATCGTCGGCGGCCAGCTCGATCAGCCGGTGCATCTCGTCGCGGAACGCCGCGAACACCGGCACCTGCGGAAAGCCGTTCGCGAGCGCCCCCGAGCAGTGCAGCAACCAGTGGTGCCTGGCCCGTGCGTGGCCCTGCTCGTGCGCGAGCACGGCATCGAGCTGGCTGCCCTTCAGCCGGCGCAGCGCCGCCGTGGTGATGACCAGTTGGGGCTCGGCGCCCGACAGCCACCAGGCGTCCGGCCGCTCGCCCTCCAGGACGACCAGCGGCTCACCGCCGGGCTCCTCGCCCGGCAGCACGGGGGCGCGTACGAGCAGTTCCGTACGGCGCTGACGGCGTCGGCGCCGGGCCCGGTGGATCTCCCGGGTGAGCATGGCCGCCGTCCAGACCCCGCCGCCCGCGAGGGTCACCGCGAGCAGGGCCGACCACGGCCGGTGCGAGCCGAGGGCGTAGGCCTCCACCACGCTCCTCGGGGCGGGGGCGAAGACATGCCCCCGTACGGCCAGCCAGGCCGCCGCCGCGCTGAAGGTCATGGAGAGCGCGAAGCTCAGCAGGACGGCCGCCACGACGCACTGCCACACCCACAGCGCCACCACGGGCTCGCGCTCCGGCCAGTCGGCACGCGCGAGCAGGCGCGGTGCGGCGACGGCGGCCAGTGCGCCGAGCAGCAGCAGCGCCAGGGAGACCATCATGGCCACCAGAGTAGGAGGCGGCACTACTCCGCGACATGTCCTCGCCGGTCAAGTGACCTAGGACACGTTTCGGCCGCCGGTCAGACCGTGAGCAGCATCGCCAGCATGGCGATGCCCATGGACAGCCGGCAGGCCAGCGCCAGCTCCGTCCTGTCGCCCCAGGGGACCCCGGCTCCCGTGCCGGTCCCGGCCGTGACCACCCCGGTCCCGGCAGCACCCGTGGCGGTGCCGCTCGGGCCCGCCGCCCCGGCCATGACCGGCCCGCCGGTCTCGGAGCCCGCTCCGGCGGGCAGCGGCAGCAGGCGCCCGCCCGTCCACAGGACGTACGCGGCGTAGTAGATCAGCAGCGCTCCCGTGACCAGCGGCGCCCCGCCCGCCGTGTGCGGGCCGTGCGCCCCGACGGGCGCGGCGGCCATGGCCCCGGCCATATAGACCATCGCCAGCGTCCCCAGCAGATGGTGTGTCCCGTGCGAGCGGTACGCCGGGCCGCGGGACCGTACGACCGCGTACAGCGCCGCCGCGCCGAACACCGCCACGTACACCGTCCACACCCACCGGGGCGGCGGCAGCACGGCCGCGGGCACGGCCATGACGGCCATCCCGAACCCCATCAGCGCTTCGCTCCCCGCCCCCCTGCGCTGTTCGTCCACGCCGCTGCGCATCCTGAGCAAGCAGTAACTCCCGGTCGCCACGCAGAGCGCGACGAGCAGCCAGCCGGCCGCCGCCGGTCCGTGCACCGCGCACCTCCCCCGTTGAACGGTGTCGGGGTGGTGATGCCCGGCGCCGCCGAGGCGCATACGAGCGCAGAGGGACACTGGGGGAGCGCATCGGGGGTACACGAGCCCTGGTACGGGCCGCGGTTCGGGCTGCGGCTCCGTCATTCGCATTTCGCTGGAAACGGAAAGCGTAAAGAAAATCGGCTGACACGGGGACGGAATTCTCAACAGAATTCACAGGCTCCACGGCCTTGTGGCCGCCGTGGCTCCCCGGCTACTTTGCACATGCGTGCCCCTGGGGGCCGGGCGGACTGCCGCCGCCTGTAAATCCCCCCACCCCCGGGGACTTTACGCATTTCTGGCAGATATCTAGTGGGAGGAAATCCTCCATGCATGTGTCACGACGGTCGGTCCTCGCGTCCGCGCTGGCCGCCTCCGCCGCGATCGGTGGTGTCGGCGCTGCCCAGCAGGGTGCCGCGGCATCCGAACCGAGGCGCCGCGCCCAGCCGGGACCCGCCGCGAGCCCGCCCGGGGACGTGGTCGGCAAAATCACCGTGGGCTACCAGGGCTGGTTCGCCTGCGGGGGCGACGGTGCCCCCATCAATGGGTGGTGGCACTGGAGTCAGAACATGAGCCAGCCGCCCTCGCCGAGCAATACCACCATCAAGTCGTGGCCGGACATGAGGGAATACTCACGTGGATACCCCACCGCCTACGCGAACCTGAACGGCGGCCAGCCCGCGACGCTGTTCTCCTCATGGGACCAGCAGACCGTCGACACCCACTTCCGCTGGATGCGGGAGAACAACTGCGACACCGCGGCGCTCCAGCGGTTCAACCCCTTCAGCCCCGAGGGCCCCACCCGCGACGCCATGGCACAGAAGGTGCGTCAGTCCGCCGAGGCCAACGGCCGCAAGTTCTACATCATGTACGACGTCACCGGCTGGACGTCCATGCAGTCCCAGATCAAGGAGGACTGGACGTCGAAGATGCGGGCGCACACCGCGTCCAGCGCCTACGCCCGCCAGAACGGCAAGCCCGTGGTGTGCATCTGGGGCTTCGGCTTCAACGACCCCGGCCGTCCGTTCGCCCCCGGGCCGTGCAAGGAGGTCGTCGACTGGTTCAAGGCCCAGGGCTGCTATGTCATCGGCGGAGTGCCCACCCACTGGCGCAACAGCACCGACGACTCACGGCCCGGCTTCCAGGACGTGTACCGCTCGTTCAACATGATCTCGCCCTGGATGGTCGGGCGGATCTCCAATGCCGCCGACACCGACCGGTTCTTCCGTGACGTCAACACCCCTGACCAGGCCGAGTGCAACGCGCGGGGCATCGACTACCAGCCCTGTGTGCTGCCGGGCGACCTCCAGGAACGCCACCGCGCCCACGGGGACTTCATGTGGCGGCAGTTCTACAACATGGTCAGGCTCGGCGCGCAGGGCATCTACATCTCGATGTTCGACGAGTTCAACGAGGGCAACCAGATCGCCAAGACCGCCGAGAACGGTGCACAGGTGCCCTCCGGTTCGGGAATCTGGGCGCTCGACGAGGACGGCACGTCCTGCTCGTCGGACTACTATCTGCGGCTGACCGGCGACGGCGGCCGGATGCTCAAGGGACAGATCGGGCTGACGGCGACCAGGCCCACCCGGCCCCGGGTCTGACAGCGGTCACACCGGGCGCGGGCCGCCGGGATCACTCTCCCGGCGGCCCGCGCCGTCATGTCGTCCGCCCCCGTGCCCCGGTGCCGTGGCGCGCCCCCGTGCCCCGGTGCCATGGCGTCATCCCCGTGCCGCCCCGTCCCGCACCCCGCCCCGTACCCGTCCTCGGGGAGTTCAGCCCGCCGGCAGATGTCGTGCCCGGCTCTCCCGCCCCCGCAGCCGTGGGGTGAACGTCGCGTGGAAGATGGTCGAGGCGGCCCCGACCGCCGCCGCCTCGGCGCTGAGCACGGACGGCTCGACCTCGACCCTGCGCAGCCTTCTGGCCGTCGGGAACTCGTTGACCGTACGGGTGATCTCGTCCAGATAGAACCCGGCGACATCGTCCGTGAAGAAGGGCCCGCCGAGCACGATCAGATCGATGTCCAGCAGATCGACCAGGCCCAGCGCCCCGCGCCCCACCGCCTGCGCCACCTCCCGTACGGCCGCCGAGGCCGCCGGATCACCCGCGGCGGCGGCCTCGCCCACCGCCAGATACGCCGCGGTGCTCCCCGACGCGGTCGGTACGGGCCGCATCCCGCCCCGTACGGCCAGATCGGGCACGGACACCGGCGGATTGCACTCGGGGAGTATCTCCGGACGGCCGTCCTTGCCCACCCGTCCCAGCGCGATCGCGCAGAGCTGACCGAACTCCCCGGCGTTGGCGCTGATCCCTCGGTAGAGGTCACCGTTGAGATAGAGCCCGGTGCCCACTCCCGTACCGAGATAGAGATACGCGAAGTCCCGCGCCCTGCGGTCGCGGCCGATCCACCGCTCCCCGGCGGCGGCAGCGGTGGAGTCCTTCTCCATCAGGACGGGGCACGGGAAGTGGTCCTTGAGCAGATACAGCAGCGGCAGGTCGCCCCACGCCGACATCAGCGGCGGCCCCAGCACCGTGCCCGACGCGATGTCGACCGGTCCCGGCACGGCCACCCCGATCCCGAGGAAACCGTCCTCCCGCACCGCCCCGCGCGCCTCGGCGAGCGTCTCGCGGCCCAGCGCGGCCACCCGCTCCACGAACTCCGCCGGATCGATGTCGGCGGTGACGGGCCGGGTGCGGGTGCGGACGATCGCGCCGTCCAGGTCGATGACGACGGCGGTGAGCACCTCCGGGTCGATATGGATGCCCAGCGCGTGCGCCGCCGTGCCGGAGAGCCGCACCGGTGTACGGGGCTTGCCCGAGGTGGCACGGCGCTGGGCGTCCTCGATCAGGATGCCCCGGTCCAGCAGCGAGCGCGCGATCCTGGAGACCGACTGCTGGGTGAGACCGGTGCGGTGCGCGATCTCGCCCCGGGTGATGGTGCCCGAGAGCCGTACGGTCTCGATGACCACGCACTCGTTGAACGACCCCAGGTCGATCTGGTTGACCCCGCTCCAGGAGTGGCCGCGGGACGCGCCTTCGACCGCGCCGGGCGCCCGGTCGGCGCCGAGATGCCCGGCCACGTTCTCGCGCAGCCAGCGCACCGCCGCGCACGGCCGGTCGGACCGCGCCGTGGCGTACCGCTCCAGTTCGGCGGCGAGATCGAGATAGACCCGGCGCGAGGACTCGGGATGGCTGGTGCTGTCGAGCGCGACCATGGCCCGCAGGAAGGTGCGCCAGGTCGACCGCGCCGGGATGTGATGGCGTGTCACACCGCTGCCGTGGACCGGGGCCGGGGGAAGGGGGCCGGCGCCGGACGTGTCCCCGGAGTCCCAGAGGGTGATCGCGTGCAGGCCCAGATCCGGATGGCTGCGGCTCGCCTCGGCCAGATACTCCGCCAGACCGTGTGCCGTGCCCGTTCCCGTATCCGTATCCGCGCTGGTGCCCCCGCCCCCGCGCGCTCCCGCTCCCGCTCTCGTTCCCGTTCCCGTTCCCGTTCCCGGTCCCGATCCCGATCGTGTGTCCTCGGCCCGGCCCGCCCCCGCCGTCGATCCCGCTCCCATCGTCGAGCCCGCCCCGGTTCCGTCGGCCTCCCGCGCCTTCGCCGCCGTCAGCGCGGCCTCCAGCGCCCGGTCGAGCCCGGCGAGCACCTCCGTGCCGATCACCGTCCCTGCGGTGGCGGGCGGGGCCGGCCCCCGTCGGGTGCCCGCCAGAAGCACGGCCCGCACCGGGTCCACATACAGCCCCATCAGCCAGACGGCGGCGCCGGGCAGCGGCGGTCGGGTGGGTACGGACGGCGCCCGCGCCTCGTCGGGGCCCAGCCGCCAGCGCCGCCGGATCCCGGCGACCGTGGCGTGGGAGAGTCCCAGCTCCCGTGCCACGGCCCGGGAGGCTCCGCTCCCGCCGGGCGCCAGCAGCGTACGGGTGACGACCTCCGCCTCGTCGACCGTGGCGGGTCTGCCGGTGCGCGGCCGGTGTTCGAGCCCGTCGAGACCCGCGCTCGTCCAGCGCTGCCGCCAACTGCCCACGGTCTGCCGGGACACCCCGAGCCTGCGGGAGATCTCGGCGTCGCGCAGCCCGTCGGCCGCGAGCAGCACGACGCTCGCGCGCGTCGCGAGCGGGCCGCCCTCCTCGGCCCAGCGGCGCAGGACGGCCCGGTGCTCCGGGGGCAGAGAGCCGGCCGGGCCGTCGTCCAGGGTGGCGTCAGGCATCGCTGCCCCCGGCCGCGTGCTCCCCGCGCACCAGCCGCAGGGTGAGGATCTGGAACGGCCGCAGCGCCAGCGCGACCGTGCCGTTCTCGTGCGGACGCTCGGTGAGCGTCTCCTCCAGCAGATCCGTCTCCCGTACGGCGGCGACCGGGAAGCCGGCGGTCAGCGCCGCACGGGCCCGGCCGCCACGGGACTCGTAGAGCCGTACGACCACATCCCCCGAGCGGTCGTCGGCCAGCTTCACCGCCTCCACGACGACATCGGGATGGTCCACGGAGACCAGCGGCGGTACGGCGGGCCCGGCGGCCCCCGGGCGCAGCGGCAGGGCCAGGGCGTACCCCTCGGCGATCGCGTCGCCGATGTCCGCGCCGGGCCGCAGCGTGTGCCGGAAGCGCTGGGGGCCCCGGTCCGCGTGCGGATCGGGGCTGTGCGCGGCGCGCAGCAGGGAGAGCCCCACGGTCGTGGTGGTGCCCGCGTCGTCGCGGGTGTGGCGCGAGACGTCGTATCCGTACGAGGAGTCACCGGCCAGCGCCACGCCCCAGCCGTGCTCACCGACATGGATCCAGCGGTGTGCCCAGAGTTCGCAACCGGCCGCGTCCCGGCCGGAGTTCTCGTGGGTGGGGCGGCGGACATGGCCGAACTGGATCTCGCCCGTGCTGTGTTCGGCGTGCACGTCCAGCGGCCAGACGGCCTTGAGGAGGGTGTCACGCTCGCGCCAGTCGACCTCCGTGCCGATGGTCAGGACGCGGCTGCCCGCGGTCAGGGAGAGCACCTGCTCGATCGTGGACCTGCCCGTGCTCCGAACCACCCGCACGGACGCCAGCAGCGGTCCGCGCGCCGTCACCTCGGTCTCGCACGCGCGGTCGAGGTCCCGGCAGGACCCCCGGTGGCGCAGGTCCAGGTTCCAGGCGCTTCCGTGCGCCGGGTCGTCGCGGTACAGCCGCAGCAGATTGCCCGCGGCTCCCGGCGCGATCGCGTCCCGCCCGGTGGTCAGGTCCAGCGCGGAGCGTACGAGCCCCTGGGTGTCGAGACGGATCCGCAGCAGCCCGTTGTCCAGCAGCAGTCCGCCGCCGTCCACGGGCCGTACGGTCACGGGCGCGACCCCGTCGGGGGTCCGGCCGACCGTGCCCCGGCCGAGCGCGGGTGCCTGGGCCAGCACGGCGGTCCTGCCGTCGGGCAGCCGCTGACCGCCGTCGGCGGGGAGGTCCCCGTCCAGGACGACCACCTCGCGGCGCGGCCGTGGCCCGGCGTTGAAGACGGCCGTGCCCCCGTCGGGTGTTCCGACGGCGCGGCGGATGAGCTGGCCGAGACCGCGGTGGATCTCGCGGTGGCCGCGCTCGGTCTCCTGGTGCACCCAGGCGATCGAGGTGCCGGGCAGGATGTCATGGCTCTGGTGGAGCAGGACCTTCTTCCAGAGCGCTTCCAGCTCGTCGTACGGGTACGGGATGCCGTCCCGCACCGCGGCGGTCGCCGACCACAGCTCGGCCTCGCGCAGCAGCGACTCGGCGTGGCGGTTGCCGCGCTTGGTGCGCGCCTGGCTGGTGTACGTACCGCCCCGGGCCGCGGTGAACAGCTCGCCGCGCCATACGGGGGCGTCGGGGGACTCGTCGAGGGCGTCCCGGAAGAAGTGCGAGGGGTGCCGGATCCCGACCCGTGGTGAGCCCTCCAGATCGGCCAGCCGGCGGGCGCGCTCCAGCGTCTCGCGGGTCGGGCCGCCGCCGTCCGCGTGGCCGAAGGGCAGCAGCGAGCGGCTTGCCGCGCTCCCGTCGGCGTCCGCGGCGGAGGCGGTGAACCCGGCCACCGTGTCGGCCAGTTCACCGCCGGTGAGGGCGGAGCCCCGGCCGGCGGCGGGCGGGACATGGCTGAAGAGCCGGGTGCCGTCGAGGCCCTCCCACCGGAAGGTCGGACGGGACGGGCCGTCCGCGCCGTCCGGGGCGGGCCGGCGGCCGAGGAACCAGCGGGCCCCGGCGAGCGCGGCCACCTGCGGGAAGGCGGCGCTCATACCGGACGAGCCGGGCAGCCAGACACCGTCGGAGTCGGTGCCCAGTTCCTCGCGGTAGAAGCGGCGGCCGTACACGAACTGCCGGACCAGCGCCTCCCCGCCGGGCAGGGTGCCGTCGGGCTCCACCCACATCCCGCCGACCGGTGCCCAGTTGCCGTCGGCGACGGCCTTGCGCACCCGCTCGAAGACATGCGGGTGGTGGTCCTTCATCCAGGCGTACCGCTGGGCCGACGAGGCGGCGAAGGTCAGCTCCGGATACTCCTCGGCCAGCGCGGTCACCGTGCTGAACGCGCGGGCGGTCCGCCGTACGGCCTCGCGCATCGGCCACAGCCGGGCCTCGTCCGCCGGCGTGTGGCCGACGGCGGCGACGGTGTGGGCCGACTCGTGGGCGCGGCGGGCCAGTACGGGGGAGAGGATCTCGCGGGCGGCTCCGGCGGTCCCGGCGACATCGCGCGGATCGACGGCGTCCACGGCCCGCTCCAGCGCGCGCAGGATCTCCTGTCTGCGGGGCAGTTCCACCGGGAGCGCGTGCATCAGTCCGTCGAGGACATCGATGTCATGGATGAGATGCCAGATGTCCTCGTCGCGGACGGCGAGATCGGCGCGGAGCAGCCGGTGGACCGGTTCGTCGCCCGCGGTGACCGGGTCGCCGTACGGTGACCCGGTGCTGGACCCGGCGTCGATCGGCGGATTGGCGGCGGCCTCCACGAGCAGTCCGACCTGCTCGCCGCCGCTCGCCGCGGCCGACACGGTCAGGGACCGGTTGAGCGGGTGCAGTCCCTGGAGGGGGGTGCCGAGCGCGTCGTGCGCGAGCCCCTCGGCGTGGTGGTCGAAACCGAGGTCGAAGACGGCCTCCACCCGGCGGCCGGCCCAGCGCTCCGGGACGGTGGCGCGGAACCGGAACCAGGTGGTGGACCAGGGGCCGCCCCACAGGTCGCCCACGGCGAAGGGCGTGTAGGCGGCCCGCAGGGCCACTTCGACAGGAACCGGCTCACCGGGGATGTGCCAGGCACCGACCTCCATCGGAAGTCGCCCGGTGTAGAGCGCGGGGCGCAGACGGGCGGCGAGGAAATGGGCTATCCGCTCTTCTCCGGACTTCCTGCGGTCATGCATGGGCGGCCCTTCCTGTCCAGCCAGTAACCGCCATGTAAAACCAAGAGTGTTATCAAGTCAACGCCTTTCCCCGTTCCTTCTTGTTCCAGGTGGTGAGGGCCTATGGAGTACTTGTCAGGTTAATAATTATCCGAATAGTGAAGGCCCCGGAAAGTAAGTGAATTGACAGCCTTTCGTACGCGGAGGACTACCGGCTCACCGGCTCCGGCCTGGCGCACCCGCTCTCCACCCGCAGGCTCCTGTCCTCCCGCGCAGAGGCGAGCAGCGTCAGCATGATGTCGAGGACATGGCGCGCCAGTTCGGCCGACGCCCGGTGCGGACGGCCGGCGGCGAGGGCCTCGGCCAGATCGGCGAGTCCCGTACCGCGTCCGGCCCCGGCGTAGCCGGCCGCCACCGGAAGGGTCTCCCACCCGCCGCCGTCCCGGTGCAGGGCCACGGGCCCGTCGAAACCGTTCGGGTCGGGCACCGACAGGGAGCCCCCGGTGCCGTGCACCTCGATGTTCGGCAGCCGCGCCGCGTGGATGTCGAAACTCATCACCAGGGTGGTGAGCACCCCGCCGGTGTGGTGCAGTACGCCGGTCACATGGGTGTCCACCTCGACCGCGAACCGTCCGCCCGCCCGGGGGCCGCTGCCGATCTCCCGCTCGGCGCGGGGGCGTGAGGCCGCGCCGGTGACCTTGACGACCGGTCCCAGCAGGTGCACCAGGGCGGAGAGGTAGTACGGACCCATGTCGAGCAGCGGGCCCCCGCCCGGCCGGTAGTAGAACTCCGGGTCCGGGTGCCAGCGTTCATGTCCCGGGGTGGTCATGAAGGCCGTCGCGGCGACCGGTGTGCCGATCAGCCCGTCGTCCACCGCCTTGCGCGCCGTCTGGACACCCGTGCCGAGAACGGTGTCCGGCGCGCAGCCGACCCGCAGCCCGGCGGCCCCGGCCGTGGCCAGCACGGCGTCCGCCTCCGCGCGAGTGGCGGCGAGCGGCTTCTCCCCGTACACATGCTTGCCCGCGGCGAGCGCCGCGAGGGCCACCTCGGCATGGACCGCGGGGACCGTGAGATTCAGTACGGCGTCGACATCGGGACGTGCCACCAGCTCGGCCACCGAGCCGCTGACCGCCACCCCGGGCACCCGGGCGGCCACCGCGGCGGCACGCCCGGGATCGAGATCCGTCACGGCCGTGAGCGTGACACCGTCCAGCCGTTCCAGTGTGTCCAGATAGGCGCCGCTGATCTTGCCCGCGCCGACCATGCCGATCCTCAGCGGCTCGCCCACAGCAGGCCCCTCTCGGTGAGTGTCCTTACCTCGGGCACGTCGAAGTCGTCCGGCTTGTGGCCGATGGCGGAGACGAAGACCCGTCCCGCCCCCCAGGTCCGTGTCCAGACGGCGGGCATGGTGACCGGGCGCGCCCGGTCCTCGTCCGCCGCGAACTCCGTGGTGGCCAGGACGTCGATCAGCGGGTCGGTGGCCAGCCAGTACTTCTCCGTGTGGACCCGGAAGCCGCCGAGCCCGGCGATCACCGGATGGTCCGCGTGCTCCTCGGCGAGCGTGACCGCGTGGTCGGAGAAGCCGGGCGGGTGCATCAGGAACTGGCCGCCGGTGAGGAGCTGATAGCCGACATCACCGCGGAAGGAGTCGACGATCCCGCCGTGCCAGCCGGCCAGCCCGGTGCCCGCGCGGACCGCCGCGACGAGTCCGGTGCTCTGCTCCGGTGTCAGCTCGCCCATCGTCCAGCACTGGACCACCAGATCGGTGGCGGCGAGGAGTTCGGTGTCCGCGTAGACATCGAGACTGCCGGAGATCCGGAGGTCGAAGCCGCGTGCGCGCAGGAAGGGCAGGAACAGCTCCGTGATCTCCACGGGCCGGTGTCCCTCCCAGCCGCCCCGGACGACCAGGGCCCTTCGGGTGTCGGAGGTCTCGGAGGTCATGGTCGTTGCACACTCCCGTCGGTGTTGCGCAGCAGGGCCCAGCGGTCGTGCTCCAGTGGCTCGGGCACGGGGTGGCGGCGGGCGGCGCTCTCGTCGAAGTCGACGCCGTGGCCGGGCGTCTCGTGCGGGGCGAGGCCCCCGTCGTGGGCCGTGACGGTGCCGGGGAAGACCTCGGCGACGGCCGGCTCGAAGACCGCGGCCTCCTGGACCCCGAAGGCATGGCTGCTGATGTCCAGCGCGAGGGTGGCGGCCTGGGCGACGGGGCTGACATCGGCGGGTCCGTGCGGGGCGAGCCGTACCCCGCGCAGCTCGCAGAGGGCGGCCAGTTTACGGACGGGCGTCAGCCCGCCCAGGGTCGGGATCCGCACCCGGGCGAAGTCGATGACCGGCACGGGGCCTTCGAGCAGCGGCAGGAACTGGCCCACGTCGCTGAAGAGTTCACCGACGGCCAGCGGTACGGAGGAGCCCGCGCGCACCCCCGCGAAGTGCGCCGCGTCCTCGGGGGCGAGCAGGTCCTCCACGAAGTAGAGCCCGGCCCCCTCGACCCGGCGCAGGAAGTCCCGTGCCTGGCGGGGATCGAGCCGCTCGTGCACATCGTGGAGCAGCTCCGTCCCGTCGCCGACCCGTTCCCGTACCCCGGTCAGGATGCCCGGCACGGTCCGTACGTACGCGGCGGAGTCCCAGGGCACCGCGCGGTGGCGCGCCGCCCACGCGTCGGCCGGTCCCGCCGGCCTCGTGCCGTAGGTGTCCGAGCCGGGGACCGCCGCCTGGACCCGGACATGCCGGTAGCCGCGCTCCCGCGCGGCCGTCACCTTGTCCGAGATCTCGTCGGCGTCGGCGCCGTCGACATGGGTGTAGGCGTCGGCGCGGGTACGGACCCGTCCGCCGAACAGGGAGTACAGCGGGGCGCCGAGCCGTTTGGCCTTGAGGTCCCAGAGGGCCACGTCGACACCGCCCAGGGCGTTGCCGGTGATCGAACCGCCGCGCCAGTAGGCGCTGTTGAGCATCAGCCGGTGGAGGTCCTCGATGTCGTCGGGATCGCGCCCGACGAGCAGCGGCGCCAGATAGTCGTCGAGCACGGACCGTACGGCGAGGGTGCGCTGCGGATCGCTGGCACACCCCAGCCCGTACAGCCCCGGTTCGGTGGTCTCGACACGGACGATGAGATGGGGACAGCCGTGCGGCGCTGTCAGGAAGGTGCGTACGGCCGTGATGCGGACCTTGGCGCCGCGTTCCTCGACCCAGGGCGCGGGGGCGAGGAGATCGGAGCGGGCATCAGGCTGAGCCATGCGAACTCCAGCGTACAGATAGCAGAATGATGTACGGCCATCCGAACGTATGGAGAGGGAGATTCATTTGTCAATGACTCTACCGAACATCGGTCCCGAGCCGTCAGTGCTGGCCGAGCCGCTTGAGGAGAGTGCCCAGGGAGTGGGCCGCCTCGGTGACCGCGCGGGCGACCTCCTCGGCGCGGGCGTCGTCCATCCGGCTCTTGGGCGCCGAGCAGCTGATCGCGTCGCCGCCGCCGTGGCCGGTGCCGAGCGCCACGGCCACGCACCGGATGTCCGGCGAGTTCTCGCCGTCGTCCATCGCCCAGCCCCGCAGCCGCGCCTCGGAGAGCTGGCCCAGCAGGGCGTCGGGATCGGTGACGGTGTCCGGAGTGAGCCGTTCCAGCGGCCAGTTGAGCCGCATCCGCACCTCGGAAGAGTCGTACTGGGAGAGCATCGCCTTGCCCAGCGCGGTGGCGTGCGCGGGCAGTCTGCGGCCCACCGCCGAGTACATCCGCAGCGCGTGCCGCGACTCGCGTTTGGCCAGGTAGACCACGTCCGTACCGTCGAGCCTGCCCAGGTGCACCGACTCGCCCGTCTCCTCGGCGAGCGCGTCGAGCACCGGTCCCGCGAGGCTCGCCACGTCGTCGCCCTCCAGATAGGCCGTGCCCGTCAGCAGGGCTTTGAGGCCGAGGCTGTAGCGGGTGCCCGACGCGTCGAGATCCACCCAGTGCCGTGCCTCCATCGTGCGGAGGATCGCGTGCAGACTGCTCTTGGGCACGGCCATGGCGCCGGCCATCTCGGCGAGCGAGAGCCGGGCGCCCTCCGCGCCGAGTAGTTCGAGCACTTCCAGTACCCGAGCGGCGGACTTGACCTCTTCGGGCTTGCGCCCGCGCGCTGCTGATGCCACCGATTCCACGGAACCTCCGCTTCTCGCACCGGCGCCCCTCGGCGATCCGGTCAGCACGAAATCTCGACGTGCGTCTTGACGCTATATCACCCCGACCATAAGTTCAGTCACTCCAACGTCATTCGGCCTTCTGAACGGTTGATCCTTAGGTAGGGGCGATGCGCATACCTTTCTCGCGGAATGTCCGGCTCGCGGCGGTCGCCGCGGCCACCGCGCTCTCACTGACCACCCTCGCCGCCTGCGGCGGATCGTCCGGCTCCGGGGGAGACTCCTCCTCGCTGGAGATGTGGACCTTCAAGCAGTCCCATGTCGGGGCGCTGCGCACGGCGGCGGCCGAGTTCAAGAAGCAGACCGGTATCTCCGTCGAGGTCGAG
Source organism: Streptomyces sp. NPDC002018 (assembly GCF_042890865.1). NCBI lineage: Bacteria > Bacillati > Actinomycetota > Actinomycetes > Kitasatosporales > Streptomycetaceae > Streptomyces > Streptomyces sp. NPDC002018. The sequence continues at coordinate 100,986 of NZ_JBIASO010000008.1, read as the reverse complement.
GCGTACACCCCCGACGACGCGTACGTCACCAAGGTGCAGAGCGCGGCGAAGACCGGCGATCTGCCGGATGTGCTCGAAGTGCACTCCGACGGCGAGGACCGGGTCTTCGGCGCGGCGGGGATCGTCGCCGACCTCCGTGACGACTTCAAGGGCGCCTGGGCGGAACGTGTCCAGCGGCCCGTCCAGCAGTCCGGCCTCGTCACCGAACAGCGCTTCAAGGACGCACAGCCCGAGACCGCCAACGACCACGGCATCGAGAAGGGCGCCCGCTACAGCGTGCCGCTCACCGTGGGCACCTTCGGCATCGTCTACGCCAACAAGAAGATGCTGGCCGAGGCGGGCATCACCGAACCCCCGGCCGACTGGGCCGGCTTCCTGGCCGCGCTCAAGGCCACCACCGCCAAGAACCCCACCACGGGCGGTCTCGCCCTCGGCCTCAAGGTCCAGGCGACCGGACTGACCTGGGTCCTCCAGCCGCTCGCCTTCAGCCAGCTCGGACAGCAGGGGTACGAGAGCCTCTTCGGCAAGGACGAGGCCACGGACTTCGCCTCGCCCGCCGGGATCAAGGTGCTGAGCATGTACGACCAGCTCACGCCGTACTGGATGCCCGGCACCCAGTCGCTCACCATCGACCAGGCCGACCAGGCCTTCGCCCAGGGCAAGGCGGCCTTCGCCGTGGGCGGCACCTTCACCCTCGCCTTCCTCCAGCAGAACGGCATGGACCCCGACGACGTGTTCGCGTTCGGGCTGCCCGCCCCGAAGGACGGCGCCGTACCGGACCGCGCGCTCGGCCCGCTCGCGCTCACCGGTCTCAGCGTCAGCGCGACCAGCGACCAGCCCGACAACGCCAAGAAGTGGATGGAGTTCCTCTCCACCCAGAAGGTCGCCGCACGGTTCGCCAAGGACGCCTCCGACGTACCGGCCACCGAACTCGGCGCCGACTCCGCCGCGGTCCTCGGCCCGGCGCTCTCCGCCATGGTCGACAGCTTCAAGGGCACCCCGCAGAACACCTATGACCCGAGCCGCGGCAACGAGTTCCGCGCACCGGGCTACGAGCAGGACGACGCCGGCGCGATCCTCGCCGATCTCACCCCGCTCAAGCAGCGGTCCGTCGAGGAGACGGCCAGGCAGCTCCGCGAACTGAACGCCTCCTACTGGGCGGCGGCACGGTGACAACCGCTCCCGGCGCGGTGACCGAGGCGCCGGCGGCAGGTGATACACGCCGCCGGCGCCCGCGCTCGTACGAGGCGCTCACCGGGTACCTGTTCGTCGGCCCCGCCGTGGTGCTGTTCTGCGTCATGGGCCTGTACACGGTCGGCTACGGCTTCGCGCTCAGCTTCGCCACCTGGAACGGCTTCACCCCGAACTGGAAGTGGGTCGGGCTCGACAACTACGCCGATCTGCTCTGGCGCAGCCCGGTCTATGCGCCCCGGGTGCGGCACGCCGCGCTCAACACGCTCTGGGTCATGGTCGCCGCGCCGGCGCTGACCGTCGCGGTCTCCTTTCCGCTGGCCGTTCTGCTCAACCGGGTCAAGCGGTTCCGGTCGGTGCTGCGTTCGGTGTACTTCCTGCCGTATGTCACCAGCGGAGTCGCGGTCTTCTTCGCCTGGCAGTACATCCTCCAGCCGGACGGCGCGGTCAACGTCCTGCTCGGCAGCCTGGGACTGGGCTCCCTCCAGCAGCCGCAGGGCTGGCTCGGCAACCCGTCCACCGCGCTGCCCACCATGATCGTGGTGACGGTGTGGGGACAGGTCCCGGTCGCGATGCTGCTCTATCTCACCGGACTCCAGGGCATCGACCGGAGCGTGCTGGAGGCCGCCGAACTGGACGGCGCCGGCTGGTGGCGTACCAACGCCTCGGTGGTCTGGCCCCTGGTACGGCCCATCACCGCGGTGGTGATCCTGCTCAATCTGCGGGAGTCGCTCCAGGGCTTCCAGACCTTCCTGGTGATGACGAACGGCGGCCCGGGGGACCACACCAATGTGCTGGGCCTGGAGGCGTACCGCCTCGCGTTCCTGAAGAACCTCGCGCCCACCCTGGGGCTCGCCAGCGCGCTCGGCTGGATCCTGTTCGCCGTCGCCCTGGTCCTCGCCCTGATCAATCTGCGCGCGCTGCGGAGCAGAACATGACATCGCGGAGCACGACATGACATCGATATCGCTCAAGGCGCGCACCGGCCCGCCCGACGAACGCGCCGCCCGCACCCGCCGGCTGGTCGCCCGTACCGTGGTCGGCGTCCTGCTCGCGCTGTACGCGCTCGTCAGCGTCTACCCGTTCCTGTGGATGGTGTCGGCGGCCTTCAAGGACCAGATCGAGGTCGTACGCGGCGGACATCTCATCCCGGACGACCCGACGCTCGACACCCTCGTCGACACCTGGAACGAACTGCACTTCTTCGACTTCTTCCTGAACAGCCTGCTGGTCACGGGCTACACGGTGGTGCTGACGCTGGTGATCTACGCGGCGGCCGGCTACGCCTTCGCCGTACTGCGTTTCCCCGGCCGGGGCATACTCCAGAAGCTCTTCGTCTCGCTGCTGTTCGTTCCCGGCATCACGGTGATGCTGCCAATCGTGCTGCTGGAGAACACGATGGGCATCCTCGGCACGCACTTCGGTCTGGTGCTGCCCTTCGTCAACGGCGGCGCCCCGCTGTCCGTCCTGCTGATGACCGGGGCCTTCCTGGCCGTCCCCGGCGAACTGCGCGACTCCGCGCGGGTCGACGGCGCGAGCGAGCTGCGGATCTTCACCAGTGTCTATCTGCCGCTGGCCAGGCCCGCGCTGATCACGGTGGCGCTGCTGACGGCGATCCCGACCTGGAACGAGTTCCTGCTCACCCGGGTCTCGCTGAACGACCCGTCCACCTACACCCTGCCCCTGGGGCTCCAGACGCTTTCGGCGGAGAACGTGCCGCACTACAACAATCTGATGGCGGGCGCGCTCATCGTGGTCATCCCCGTCATCCTGCTCTTCCTCAGCCTTCAGCGGTACTTCGTCAACGGACTCGTCGGGGCGGTGAAGGGCTGATGCGGGTGCTGGTCACCGGAGCCGCCGGCCACATCGGACGGTATGTGCTCGACGATCTCCTGGCCCGGGGCCACCGGGTCGTCGCCACCGATCTGGTCCCGGTCGACGAGCCGCGCGCCGAGTCCGTCCACACCGGGGACCTCCGCGATCCCGATCTGGTGCGCAAGGCGATGGACGGGGCCGAGGCGGTCGTCCATCTCGGCGCCATCCCGCACCCCAACGTGGACGACGCGAGCGATCTCTTCGCGACCAACTGCCTGACCGCGCACCGGGTGCTGGACGAGGCGGGGCGCGGCGGTGTCCGCCGGGTGGTGGCGGCCTCCAGCATGGCCGCCGTCGGGCTCGCCTGGTCGCCGGTGCCGCAGTCGCCGCGGTACGTCCCCCTGGACGAGGAGCATCCGACGCTGGTCCAGGATCCCTACGGACTGTCGAAGATCGTCCTGGAGGAGACCGCTCGTGCCACCCACCGGCGCTACGGGACGGACATCGTCTGTCTGCGGTTCCCCTTCACCGGGACCGGGGAACGGCTCCGGAGCCAGCTCGACGCCGTACGGGCCGATCCCGCCGCCCACCGGATGGACCTGTGGGGCTGGCTGGACACCCGGGACGCGGCCGGGGCCGTCGCCCGCGCGCTGGAGGCGGAGCTGACCGGCTGCCATGTGCTCCAGGTGGCCGCGCGCGACACCAGCTCACCGCTGCCGACCGCCGAGCTGATGGAGCGCTACCACGCAGGGATCCCCGTCTTCGCCGAGCTGGCGGGTCATGTCTCGCTGTTCGACACCGGCGCCTGCGCCCGGCTGCTGGGGTTCGTACCGCGCCACGACCGCCCGCGCCACGGCTGATCGACCGGGGCGGACAAGGCGGACTAGGCGGACAGTACGGACAGTGCGGACGGGGTGCCGGACACCGCCCTGACGTCCGCGCGGATCCTCCGGCGCCCACCGCCCGGACGCGTCCTCACGGGTCCGGGTTAGGCTGCGGACGCCCTCAGACCGACCCCGCACGACCGGATACGGAGAACGCGCACCATGGACACCGCCTCGCGCCCCACCGGCGAACTCACCTACCGGGACGCCACGGCGGCCGACACCGAGGCGCTCGTCGCCCTCATCGAGTCGGCCTACCGGGGGGAGAGCAGCCGTACGGGCTGGACCACCGAGGCCGACATCCTGAAGGGCCGGCGCACGGACCCGCAGGGTGTGCTGGAGGTCATCGAGTCCCCCGGCAGCCGGCTGCTGGCCGTGGAACGCGACGGTGGGCTGATCGCCTGCTGCCAGCTCGAACACCGCGGTGAGGCCGCCTACTTCGGGATGTTCGCCGTACTGCCCGGCGCGCAGGGCGCGGGTCTCGGCCGCCGGATCATCACCGAGGCGGAGCGCGTCGCGCGCGAGGCCTGGGGGGTCCGGGAGATGCACATGACCGTGATCACGGTCCGTGAGGAACTGATCGCCTGGTACGAGCGGCGCGGCTACCGCCGTACGGGAAAGCTGTCCCCGTTCCCGTACGGCGACGAGCGCTTCGGCATCCCGCAGCGCGACGATCTCGTGTTCGAGCTGCTGGTCAAGCCGCTGGTCTGAGGTCAAGCCGCTGCTCTGAGACCGGGCGCCCGGGACCGGCGGCTCAGGCGGTGAACCGCCCGGTCCGCCGGATCTCCGGGAGATCGGTGGTCACCGCGTCCAGTGCGAAGGCCCGCGCGAGCCGTAGCTGGTCCTGGGTGTTCACCACCCAGCCGATCACCCGGATCCCCCTGTCGTGCGCGCGTTCGACGACCTCCAGGGTCAGCCTGCGGATGTTCAGGGCCAGTGAGGCGGCGCCCACCGCCTCGGCCCGGTCCACCACGTCCGCGCCCCAGCGGCTCGCGATCAGTACCGTCCGTACGCCCGGTACCAGCGCCGCGATCTCGGCGACCGCCTCGTCGTGGAACGACGAGACCTCGACCCGTCCGGCCAGCCCGCGCCGGTGTATCACCTCGGCCAGTGCCCGCGCCGCGGCCACATCCTTGATCTCGGCCTGGAGCGGTGACCGTACGGCGTCCAGGACCTCCTCGAAGACCGGGACCCGCTCGCCGTCGCCCGCGTTCAGCTCCCGCAGCTCGGCGAGGGTCCGGTCGGCGACGGCGCCCGTGCCGTCGGTCGTACGGTCCACTTCGGTGTCATGCATCACGACGAGCGCGCCGTCCTTGCTCAGATGCAGATCCAGTTCGATGGCGTCCATGCCGGCGCGCTCGGCGTGCACGAAGGAACGCAGGGTGTTCTCCGGTGCGACACCCATCACTCCACGATGACCGATGGTCTGGAAAGTCAAGACTCTTCTCGCTTCCGTCGACGGCGGCTCCCGCGCGGCAGCCTAGTGGCCGCCCACCGGATGGGAACCCGTCGCGCGCCGGGCGGTCGCGGGTCGGCCATCGGGGCGAGCGGTGGCCCGCCGAAGGCCCGTACGGCACGATGGAAGTGTGCGTCCTCCTCCCTTGTCACAGGAAAAACATCGGTGACCATGGGGGGTCGGCAGGATAATTTGTCATGGTCGTTCTTGTATGGCGGAACGAGAGACCTATACGGTGTCTTTACGCCAAGATCTCGCGTGGAGGAAGTGACATGACGGAAATTCTTGCGCAGGACGCCGCACCCGGCATAACGCCTGCTGCCCGGGTGGTCGAGCACCCGGCCTGGCCGCAGCTCAAGAATGCCGTCGAGGAGATTCGCCCCTGGCAGTCCGAGGACGGCTCGATCGACTTCGACGCCGAGGGCGCGCCGGCACGCGGGCTCGCCGAGATGACGCTCGACCGGGTGATCTCCGCCGTCGAACAGCTCTCCCCGCTGCTGCCCCACGACGCCGCCTACCACGCGGCGCTCGTCGCGGACCTCCGCGCATGGTCCGACGGCGCCTTCGGTGTCCCCGACTTCCTGGACTCGCTGCTCGCCTTCCAGCCCGCCGCGGACCGGCGGGACGGCCTCCAGCATCTCGCCGTCTTCCCCATGTACACGCAGAACGGCAATCCCGACCGCAATCTCGAAGCCGTCGTGCTGCGCATGGTCTGGCCCGACTGGCTGGCCGAACTGGAGCGCACGCGCTACGACAACCCGCTCTTCTGCGGCATCACCTTCGAGGACTTCACCGCCGGGTACGACACCAACTCCGCGGTGTTCTTCCCGGAGACCATCGCCGTGCGCGAGGCCCCGGAGCGGTTCACCTGGGGCGGGATCTTCTGCGACCGCGAGGCCGCCCGCTTCCGCCGGGTCACCGACGCGGCCGTACGCACCCTCGGTGTGGAACTCCCCGACGACATCGTCGAGATGGTCGCCGACCAGGACCGCTGCCAGCAGGCCTTCGTCCTCTGGGACATGATCCACGACCGCACCCACAGCCATGGCGATCTGCCGTTCGACCCGTTCATGATCAAGCAGCGCCAGCCGTTCTGGATGTACGGCCTGGAGGAGCTGCGCTGCGACCTCACCGCGTTCCGTGAGGCCGTGCGGCTGGAGGCCGACGGTGTCGCGCAGGGCCGCGACGTCCAGTACGCCGTGCTCTTCGACCGGATGTTCCGCTTCCCGGTCACCGGCGCGCGGGTACGGAACTACGACGGCCTCGGCGGCCAGCTCCTCTTCGCCTATCTGCACCAGCACGATGTGCTGCGCTGGACCGACAACACCCTGCGCATCGACTGGGAGCGCGCCCCCGAGGTCACCAACCGGCTCTGCGCGGAGATCGAGGAGCTGTACCGGGCCGGTATCGACCGCCCCAAACTGGTCCACTGGTTCGCGGCGTACGACCTCGTCTCGGCGTATCTCCCCCCGCACCCCGGCTCCCGCTGGGCCAAGGGCCCCGAGGCCCTCGACCTGTCCCAGCCGCCCCGTAAGCTCGTCGACGACGTGCTGCCGGACGAGTTTCCGCTGAGCATGTTCTACGAGGCGCTTGCCAAGAAGCTCAAGAACGTGATCGCCTCCACCAAGGGGATCACCGCCACGTGCAGTGAGCGGGTGGCCGCGTGACCCCTCACCCGCGGGAGGCGACGGGCATGGACGAGAGCGGCGGGAACGGCGGTACGGGCGGGCGCGCGCTGGACGGCGCGGTCGTCGCGGTGGCGGGAGCGGCGGGCCCGGCGGGCCGCGCCGCGCTGCTGCGGCTGGCCGGGGCGGGCGCCACGGTCGTCGCCGCCGACGCGGACCCGGCGCGGCTGGCGGAAGCCGTCGACGCCGCGCGGTACGCGCACGGCGGAGCCACGGTCATCGGTGACACGGTGGATCTGCTCGACCTGGGTGCCACCCGGGCCTGGGCGGACAGGACCGAGAAGGAGTTCGGCCGGATCGACGGACTGGTCCATCTCGTGGGCGGCTGGCGCGGCAGCCCCTCCTTCGCCGAGACCGATCTCGCCGACTGGGATCTGCTGGAGAAGCTGCTGGTCCGTACCGTCCAGCACACCTCACTCGCCTTCCACGACGGTCTGCTGCGCGGCGACCGCGGCCGGTTCGTGCTGGTCAGCGCCGCCGGCGCGACCAGGCCCACCGCGGGCAACGCCGCCTACGCCGCGGCGAAGGCCGCCGCGGAGGCCTGGACGCTGGCCCTTGCCGACGCCTTCCGCAAGGCGGGGGGCGAGGAGGGGCCGCGCGCGGCGGGTGCCATTCTGGTGATCAAGGCGCTGGTGCACGACGCGCTGCGCGCCGAGCGCCCGAACGCCAAGTTCGCGGGCTTCACGGACGTCACGGATCTGGCCGAGGCCATCGCCGGAGTCTGGGAGCGGCCCGCCAGGGAAGTGAATGGAAAGCGCCTGTGGCTGACCCCCGAGCCGTGAGCCGTACGACGGACGCGCGCCGGCACCACGATCCCGAGGTGCGCGGCTTCGCCAGTGACAACTACGCGGGTGCCCACCCCGAGATCCTCGCCGCGCTCGCCGTCGCCAACGGAGGCCATCAGGTCTCCTACGGCGATGACGACTACACCGGTCATCTCCAGCGGATCATGCACAGCCACTTCGGGCAGACCGCGGAGGCCTTTCCGGTCTTCAACGGCACCGGTGCCAATGTCGTGGCGCTCCAGGCGCTCACGGACCGCTGGGGCGCGGTGATCTGCGCCGAGTCCGCGCATATCAATGTGGACGAGTGCGGCGCGCCCGAACGGGTCGGCGGCCTCAAGCTGCTGACCGTCCCCACGCCCGACGGCAAGCTCACGCCCGAGCTGATCGACCGGCAGGCCTGGGGCTGGGAGGACGAGCACCGGGCCATGCCCCAGGTCGTGTCGATCACCCAGAACACCGAGCTGGGCACGGTCTACACCCCCGCCGAGATAAGGGCCATCTGCGCCCACGCCCATGAGCGGGGGATGAAGGTGCATCTCGACGGGGCGCGCATAGCCAACGCGGCCGCGTCGCTGGACGTGCCGATGCGCGCCTTCACCAATGCCGTCGGCGTGGATGTCCTCTCGTACGGCGGCACCAAGAACGGCATGCTCTTCGGCGAGGCCGTGGTCGTCCTGAACCCGGACGCCGTAGGGGCGATGAAGCATCTGCGCAAGCTGTCGATGCAACTGGCCTCCAAGATGCGGTTCGTGTCGGTGCAGTTGGAGGCGCTGCTCGCGGGCGATCTGTGGCTCCGTAACGCCCGGCACAGCAACGCGATGGCCCAGCGGCTCGCGGAGGGCGTGCGCGCGGTGGACGGAGTGGAGATCCTCCATCCCGTCGAGGCCAACGCGGTCTTCGCCCGGCTGCCGCACGCGGTGAGCGTGCGTCTCCAGAAGCGCTTCCGGTTCTACTTCTGGGACGAGAAGGCCGGGGACGTCCGCTGGATGTGCGCCTTCGACACCACCGAGGACGATGTCGACGCGTTCGTGCAGGCCCTGAAGGAAGAGATGGCCGCCTAGGCCGTGTCCTCAGACACGGCCCGGTGCCTCTCGTTCGGATCTTGCTGGGCTCGCGTGCCCAGGAGCCGCGCGGCAACAGGCCCGGCGTCGACGCGCAGTTCTCGCTGGAGCGCGAGCGGCTGGCATGGGCCGTACGAGCCGAGTGCAATGAGGTGGACTATCCGGTACTCTGCGATGCACCCCATCCGGCCGTTCCGAGCGCGCCGCGTGCCACCCCCGGCCGGCCGTCCCTCTGGCGGACACTCCCCACCGCACTCCGACAGCCACCCCGGAAAGCCCTGAGGCACAACAGATCATGACCCTGACGCTCACCGTGTCGGACGAGGTACGCACCCTCGCACCCGGCTTCACCGCTCTCGCCGTCGAGGCCCACGGCCTGGTGAACGGCCCCAGCACCGCCGACAGTTCGGCTCTGCTGGACGACGCGGCCCGGCGGCTCGCCGGCCGGCTGGCGGGACGCGCCCCGCACGAGGACCCGCGGCTGGCCGCCTGGCGCGCGACGTACACCGCCTTCGGGGCCAAGCCGTCCCGTACCCGCAACTCCGCGGAAGCCCTGGCCAGGCGCGCCCTGTCGGACTCCGGACTGCCGCGGATCAATCTGCTCGTCGACCTCTACAACGCGGTGAGCGTCGCCCATCTCATCCCCGTCGGCGGCGAGGACACCGACCGTATCGTCGGCGGTATGCGGCTCGTGCGGGCCACGGGCGACGAGCCGTTCGCGACGGTCGCGGGCGGTGAACCGGCGGTGGAGTACCCCGAGCCCGGCGAGGTCGTCTGGCGCGACGACGAAGGCGTCACCTGCCGTCGCTGGAACTGGCGCCAGGGCACTCGCACCCGGCTCACCGAGGATTCGGTGAACGCGGTCTTCCTGCTGGAGTGCCTGGCGCCCATGACGCTCACCGAACTCGACGCCGCCGGCGCCGAACTCGCCGAGTCACTCGAGAAACTGAGCCCCGGCGCCCATGTCACGGTCCACCCGGCGGGCCCGCCACGACGCGCGTGACGGGTGGTTCCCGCCCGGCAGAGACGTTTCGGCCGGAGCGGCTCAGCTCGCTTCCAGCTCGCGGGCCTCGGCCGGGGTCGGTGCGGTGCCGCCCAGATGCGTCGGCACCCACCAGGTGTCGTGCGCGTCCTTGGGGCGCACCGGATACGCGCGCTGCGCCGCCTCCAGCAGCTCCTGCACCCGTTCCCGCAGCCGCCGGGTGATCGCGCCCGCGTACTGGTCAGCCGCGGCCTCGATCTGCTCACCGACCCGGATCGTCACCGGGATGTGGCCGCGCCGGAAGTTGCGCGGGCGCCCCTTGGTCCACAGCCGCTGGGTGCCCCACAGCGCCATCGGGATCAGCGGTACGCCGGCCTCCTGCGCCAGACGCGCCGCGCCCGACTTGAAGCTCTTCAGCGTGAACGACTGCGAGATGGTCGCCTCGGGGAAGACACCGACGATTTCGCCGGAGCGCAGTGAGTCCAGTGCGTGCGCGTACGCCTGCTCACCCTGCTCACGGTCGACGGGGATGTGCTTCATCCCGCGCATCAGAGGCCCGGAGACCTTGTGCCGGAACACCGACTCCTTCGCCATGAAGCGCACCAGGCGCTTCTGCGGCAGTGCGGCCAGTCCCGTGAAGATGAAGTCCAGATAGCTGATGTGGTTACTCACGAGCACGGCGCCACCGGTGCGCGGGATGTGCTCCGAACCCTGCGTGTCGATCTTCAGGTCCAGCGCCTTGAACATCGTGCGGGCGGCGCCGATGACCGGCCGATAGACGAGCTCTGCCATCTGGTGGGGACCCTTTCTGTTCCGGGGAGGGTTCTCCCGGCGGAAGTTACGCAGCCGTAGGTTTTCGGCATTGCGCCGATGGTGCCCCATACGCGGCCCTGTGGCCAGTCCTGGTCTGCGCGTAAGGCGAGATTCTTGTCACGTCAGCGCAGCCCCGCCTCGGTGCGCCGCACCAGCAGATACATCTCGCACCCCAGGCAGTAGCCGAACGCCGCGTTCAGGAAGGCCGCGGCGAGCGCGCATCCAGTGGCCGCCATGCCGAGCCAGAGCGGTCCCCAGAAATAGCCGACCAGCCCCACCAGGGAGAAGACCAGCCCGACCGCCTGGGCGAACCGCGGCGGCTCGGGCGGCTCGAATTCCACCGGCGGTCCGAGCCGTGGCCGGACGACGCCGCGGAACAGCAGGCCGTACGGTGAGCGCCCCACGCCGCCCACCGCGCCCAGCGCGAAGCACAGCGCCTGCCAGGCGAGCAGTGCGCCGCTGCCGGTGATCAGTACCACGGCGAGTACGACGCTGGTGACGGCCGCTCCGAAACGCGGCCCCCGGATGTCGATGTCCATGACGCCCAGCATCCCTCGCCGGGCACGCCGTGGGACCTCGGAATATTTTGCGGTTGTGTGAACGCTGCAAGCGAAGACGCCGGTGTGGCGGACAGCCGTACCGGTGCGCCGGTGACGGTTCCGCCGGTGACGGCGACGGAGTGCCGATGTCAGGACGGATGGGATGACGGGACTGGTGGTGTGCGCGGCGGTGCTCGCCGTGGCGAGCGCCTTCGGGCTGCTGCGCCGTCGCGTCGACGGGAGACTGAGGATGCGGGTGAAGGACGGCGGGAAGCGCCTCGGCGCGGCCGAGTTGGGCGCCGAACTGGGGGAGCGGGCCACGCTCGTCCAGTTCTCCAGCGCGTTCTGCCAGCCCTGCCGGGCGACCAGACGCACCCTCAGCGAGGTGGCCCGGATGGTGGAGGGGGTCTCCCATGTCGAACTCGACGCGGAGGAGCGGCTGGAACTCGTACGGGAGCTGGGCATTCTCAAGACACCCACGGTCCTGGTCCTCGACGCCGGGGGCCGCATCGTGAAGAGGGCGGCCGGACAGCCCCGCAAGGTCGATGTGATCGCCGCGCTGGGCGAGGCGGTGTGACATACGTACTTGACTGCGCGCGCCACGCATCGTCACCCTGACGACGTGCCCCAGGAACTCCTTCTCTTCGGGCGGGCCCATGTCGACCTGGCCCGCAACGCGAGTGCGCGCTGTCCGGGCTGCTGAGCAGCCACGGCCCCTTTCGTATCTCCCGCAGCCCGCAGAAGGACAATTCGATGACGGCGACCCACGGACTCGGCACCCCTCAGCTTGCCTCCTCCGAACTGCTTCGCTCCGTGTTCCGGCGGCACGCCGCCGGTGTGGCGGTCATCACGGCCGCCCAGGACGACCGTCCGGTCGGCTTCACCGCCACCTCGCTGAACTCCGTGGCCGCGGAGCCTCCGCTGGTCTCCTTCGGCGTGGGCCTCTCGTCGTCGAGCTGGCCGGTCCTCGCCGAGGCCACCCATGTCGGTGTCCATGTCCTCGGTGAGCACCAGAGCGAGCTGGCCGCCACCTTCGCGCGCAGCGGCGCGGACCGCTTCGCGCCGCCCACCGCATGGCGTGCCGGACCCGAGGGCGTCCCGGTGCTCGACGGCGTCCTCGCGTGGCTGGTCTGCCGGGTGGTCGCGCGCGTCCCCGCCGGGGACCACCGTCTGGTGATAGCGCAGGCCATCGCGGGCGACCCCACGGGGACGGGCCGGCCGCTCCTGTACCACCAGGGACGCTTCAACGCGCTGCGCGACTGACACACGCTCCGGCACGACGCTCTGCCTCCCGTCGCCCGGTACCAGGCGTTGGCAAGCTCACAGTTACAAGCGCTTGCTCAGGGGGAATCCTCTGGCTGTACTGGCGAGTAATATTTACTCCGGTGCGCCGGTCCCCCCGACCGGAAACCGCCCGATAAGGCGCCTATGCTGCGTGCAACAAGGCAGCCCGGAAATGACGATGCAGTAGGAGAGCCGGCGTGAGCTTGAGGATCGTTGTCACTGTGAAGTACGTGCCCGACGCCACCGGCGACCGGCACTTCGCCGATGACCTGACCGTCGACCGCGACGATGTGGACGGTCTGCTGTCGGAGCTGGACGAGTACGCGGTCGAGCAGGCGCTGCGGATCGCCGGTGACTACGACGGTGACGGCGACGCGGAGATCACCGTGCTGACCGTCGGTCCCGAGGACGCCAAGGACGCGCTGCGCAAGGCACTCTCCATGGGCGCCGACAAGGCGGTCCACGTGGAGGACGACGATCTGCACGGCACCGATGTCATCGGCACGTCCCTGGTGCTGGCCAAGGCCATCGAGAAGACCGGCTACGACCTGGTGATCTCCGGCATGGCCTCCACCGACGGCGCGATGGGGGTCCTGCCCGCGATCCTCGCCGAGCGGCTCGGAGTCCCGCAGGTCACCCTGCTCTCCGAGGTCTCCGTCGAGGACGGCCTGGTCAAGGGCCGCCGCGACGGCGACGCCGCGAGCGAGCTGCTGGAGGCGTCCCTGCCGGCCGTCGTCTCGGTGACGGACCAGTCGGGAGAGGCGCGGTACCCGTCCTTCAAGGGCATCATGGCCGCCAAGAAGAAGCCGGTGGAGTCCTGGGACCTGGAGGACCTGGAGATCGACGCGGACGAGGTCGGTCTCGGGGGTGCCTGGACCGCGGTGGACTCGGCGGCGGCACGTCCGGCCCGTACGGCGGGCACGATCGTCAAGGACGAGGGCGAGGGCGGCAAGCAGCTCGCCGAGTTCCTCGTGAGCCAGAAGTTCATCTGAGGCTCGTGCGGAGCCCCGACCGTCCCTCTCGTTTCCCGTATGCGCAGGAGTGCAATTCTCATGGCTGAAGTTCTTGTCTATGTCGATCACGTGGACGGCGCCGTCCGCAAGCCCACTCTGGAGCTGCTGACGCTGGCCCGCCGGATCGGTGAGCCGGTGGCGGTGGCGCTGGGCGCGGGCGCCGGCGACACCGTGTCCGTGCTCGCCGAGCACGGCGCGGTGAAGGTCCTCACGGCCGACGCCGCCGAGTTCGCCGACTATCTCGTCGTGCCGAAGGTGGACGCGCTCCAGGCCGCCTACGAGGCCGTCTCGCCGGCCGCGGTTCTTCTTCCGTCCTCCGCGGAGGCCAAGGAGATCGCCGCGCGTCTGGCGGTCCGTGTCGGTTCCGGTCTGATCACCGATGCCGTCGATCTGGAGGCGGGTGAGGAGGGCCCGGTGGCCACGCAGTCGGTGTTCGCGGCCGCGTTCAGCACCAGGTCCCGTGTCTCCAAGGGCGTTCCGGTCATCACCGTGAAGCCGAACTCGGCCCCGGTCGAGGCCGCCCCGGCCGCGGGGACCGCGGAGGAGCTGACCGTCACCTTCGGCGAGCGCTCCACCGGGACCAAGGTCGTCTCGCGCACCCCGCGTGAGTCGACGGGCCGCCCGGAGCTGACCGAGGCGGCGATCGTCGTCTCCGGCGGCCGTGGGGTCAACGGCGCGGAGAACTTCGCGATCATCGAGGCGCTGGCCGACTCGCTCGGCGCCGCCGTCGGCGCCTCGCGCGCCGCGGTGGACGCGGGCTGGTACCCGCACTCCAACCAGGTCGGCCAGACCGGCAAGTCGGTCTCCCCGCAGCTCTACATCGCCTCCGGGATCTCGGGTGCGATCCAGCACCGTGCCGGGATGCAGACGTCGAAGACGATCGTGGCCGTCAACAAGGACGCCGAGGCCCCGATCTTCGACCTGGTCGACTACGGCGTCGTCGGAGACCTCTTCGAGGTCGTCCCGCAGCTCACCGAAGAGGTCAAGACCCGCAAGGGCTGAGCGGCGACGGTGCCGTGCGTACGGTCCCGGGGCCGCGTGGTGATTCCCACCGCGCGGCCCCGCGCCGTATCCGGCCGCGGGCGCGCCCCCCGGCCACCATGGGGACCGTTGACGGGGATCGGACCCGCCGACTAGCTTCTTTCAACGGATTGTTGATTCCGCGCGGCGGAAAGCGGAAGGGTGTGGGCGGGCATGGGGCGGCGGGAGAAGGTGGCCACAAGCCTCGCGGGCACGGTCGGCGCCGGCATCGGCCGCGCCCTCGCGGCGGTCGACGCGGACCTGGCCCGTCGCTACCCGGGCGATCCCGGCACCCGCCAGCCCGTCCACACCGTCTATGTGCCCGCCGACGCCTTCGACGCGGGCACGATCCGCTCCTGGGGCGACCAGGCACTGGCCGCCCTCGACGAACACGCCCCCGACGCGGGGGCGCTGGCCCGTGCCCTCGGTCTCTCCGACGCGCTGGCGGAGCCGGTGTACGCGCGCGTACGGGCCAAGCTGGAGCGCGAGCCCGTCGAGGACCTGCGGATCGACTTCGAGGACGGCTACGGCCCGCGTCCGGACGGCGAGGAGGACGACGACGCGGCGCGCGCCGCCCGGCTGGTCCACGAGGCGTACGGGAACGGCACCGCGGCCCCGTACATGGGTATCCGGATGAAGTGGCTGGAGGCCGCGGTACGGGACCGGGCCATCAGGACCCTCGACATCTTCCTCACCGGCCTGGTGGAGGCGGGCGGCCTGCCTCAGGGCCTGGTGCTGACGCTGCCGAAGGTCACCTACCCGGAGCAGGTCACCGCGATGGTGCGGCTGGCCGAGGAGTTCGAGAAGGCGCGCGGGCTGGAGCCGGGGCGCCTCGGCTTCGAGATCCAGATCGAGACCAGCCAGTCCATCCTCGCCGCGGACGGCACCGCCACCGTGGCCCGGATGATCGACGCGGCGGGGGGCCGTGCCACCGGACTGCACTACGGCACATTCGACTACAGCGCCTGCGTTGGGGTCAGCGCCGCGTACCAGTCGAGCGACCACCCCGCCGCCGACCACGCCAAGGCCGTCATGCAGGTCGCCGCGGCGGGAACGGGCGTACGGGTCTGCGACGGCTCCACCAACGTCCTCCCGGTGGGCCCGGCCGCCCAGGTCCACGAGGCGTGGCGGCTGCACTACGGCCTCACCCGGCGCGCCCTCGCCCGCGCCTACTACCAGGGCTGGGACATGCACCCGGGGCATCTGCCGACCCGGTATGCCGCGGTGTACGCCTTCTACCGCGAGGGGCTGGAGCCGGCCGCCGCGAGGCTGGCCGCGTACGCCGCGAAGGCGGGTGGCGCGGTGATGGACGAGCCCGCCACCGCGAAGGCCCTCAGCGGCTATCTGCTGCGCGGCCTCGACTGCGGCGCGCTCGACGCCGACGAGGTGTCCCGGCTCACCGGTCTCACCCGCCCCGACCTGGAGGGATTCGCGATCCCCCGCCGTGCGGCCCCGGCGGTCGGCGGTCCTCAGGCGCGTCCTTAGGGGCCTGTCCGGCGCGCATCACGCCCGGCTCGTGGCGCCGGCCTCAGCCGTCCGACGGCGGAGGTATCTCCCCCGAGCCACGGGCGATCAGCCGGGTCGGCACCACGACCCGCGACGGGGCGTCGGCCGCGCCGTCGAGCCGATGGAAGAGGCGCTCCGCCGCCGTACGCCCCAGGGTCGCCGCGTCCTGCGCGATCACCGTGACACCGGGGTTCAGCAGATCGGCGAGTTCGATGTCGTCGAAGCCGACGAAGGCGACCGGGCGGTGGTGCGCGGCCAGCACCCGTATCGCCGTCACCGTCACACGGTTGTTGCCCGCGAAGATGGCCGTGACCGGCTCGGGGCCCGCGAGCATCGCGGTCACGGCGTCCCGCACACGCTCCGGCACGGTCGTACCCAGCGAGACCCAGTCGTCGTGGATCTCCAGGCCCGCCTCCGCCATCGCGGTGCGATACCCGCGCAGCCGCTCGATCGCCGTGTGGATCCGGGGCTGGTCGCCGATGAAACCGATCCGGCGATGACCCCCCGCGATGAGATGCGCCGCGCCGGAGCGGGCCCCGCCGAAGCTGTCGGAGAGGACCGCGTCCGCGTCGATCCGGCCCGCCGGACGGTCCACGAAGACGGTCGCCACCCCGGCCTTGATCTCGGGCTCCAGATAGCGGTGGTCGTGTCCCGCCGGAATGACGATCAGCCCGTCCACCCGGCGCGCGCACAGCGCCAGCACCAGTTCCTGCTCGCGGTCCGGGTCCTCGGCGCTCGATCCGTTGATGAGCAGCGCGCCGTGGGCGCGGGCGACCTCTTCCACCGCCCGGTTCAGCGGACCGTAGAAGGGGTCCGCGAGATCCTCCAGGACCAGTCCGATGCTCGCGGTGCGGCCCTTGCGCAGCACCCGCGCCGAGTCGTTGCGCCGGAACCCCAGCGCCTCGATGGCCTCCTGCACCCGGCGCTCCGTGTCGGGTGTGACACCCGGTTCCGCGTTGACCACGCGTGAGACCGTCTTGAGCCCCACCCCCGCCCTCGCGGCCACATCCTTCATGGTGGGCCGGTTACCGTAACGGGGTTCGGGGCGGCGGGCGGTGTCTGCCACAGTGCGCTGTCCTGTCGTCGTTTCTTCGGTGATTCTTCCGGCGGTGCGCCGGGGGATTGTCATCCTTGGCCGTGGCGACGAGCATAGGCCCTGGACAACGTTGTCAGGTGAATGGAGACTGTTCACCGAAGCCGCAGTTCCGTACATCCCCCCCTCCACGCGGGGATGCCTCATCCCCGGGAGATCCGACCCGATGCATACCGACTCCGTCGTCTCACTCGACATCGGCGGCACCAAGATCGCCGGCGCGCTGGTGGACGGCGGCGGCAGGATTCTCGTCCGGGCGCAGCGGCCGACCCCCGCGCGGGAGAACGGCGAGACGGTGATGCGGGCCATCGAGGAGGTCCTCACGGAGGTCTCGGCCTCGCCGCTGTGGGCGTCGGCCACGGCCGTCGGTATCGGGAGCGCCGGACCGGTGGACGCGTCGGCGGGCACGGTCAACCCGGTCAACGTCCTGGGCCTGCACGGCTTTCCGCTGGTCGAGCGGGTGGGGCTGGCCACCGGCGGGCTGCCGGTGACGCTGGTCGGCGACGGGGTCGCCATGACGGCGGCGGAGCACTGGCAGGGCGCGGCCCGTGGCTACGACAACGCGTTGTGCATGGTGGTCTCCACCGGGGTCGGCGGCGGGCTCGTGCTGAACGGGAAGGTCCACCCGGGACCGACGGGCAACTCCGGGCACATCGGCCATATCAGTGTCGACCTGGACGGTGATCTCTGCCCGTGCGGCTCGCGCGGCTGTGTGGAGCGGATCGCCAGCGGGCCCAACATCGCCCGCCGGGCGCTGGAGGGCGGCTGGGAGCCCGGCCCCGACGGTGACACCTCCGCCGCGGCCGTGGCCGCGGCGGCGCGGGCGGGCCACCCGGTCGCCCTCGCCTCCTTCGACCGGGCGGCGCAGGCGCTGGCGGCGGGGATCGCCGCGACGGCCACGCTGGTGGAGATCCGTATCGCCGTCATCGGCGGCGGCGTGGCGAACGCGGGCGAGCTGCTCTTCGCGCCGCTGCGCCGTTCGCTCCGGGACTACGCCACGCTCTCCTTCGTACGGTCGATCAAGGTCACCCCGGCGCTGACGGGTACGGACGCGGGCCTGGTGGGCGCCGCCGCGGCGGCCACGCTCGCGAGGCGGGACGGGACGGCGCCGTCGGCGCCGGCGGCGCCGGTCACGGCCCCGGCGGCCGGCTGACCCGGGCCCGGCCACCCGCCACCCGCCACCCGCCACCCGCCGGCCCCGGGACCGGGACCGTCCGGAACGGACCGGCCCGGAACACCCGTCGTGGCCGGGGCGCGCTCCGGGACGCGGTTCGGGGCTGCTGGCGCGGCGGCCGGTCAGGGGCGGGGGGTGTCGAGCTCCTGGAGCCTCGCGCGGACCGGGTCGAGTTCGGCGTCGGGGTGGCCGATGCCGATGAGGATCGTGAGGGCCTGCTGCCAGGCCTCCCGGGCGGCGGGCACCGCGCCGGTCGCGTGGTGCGTCTCCCCCAGATGGACCAGGGTCTCCGCCTCGTTGAAACGATGGCCCAGCGCCCGGTTCAGCCGCAGACTGCGCCGGTAGCACTCCTTGGCGTTCCCGTAGTCGCCGATCCGCTGGTAGGCGTAGCCCAGGGTGTCCCAGGTGCCCGCCTGGCCGCGTTCGTCGTCGAGTTCGCGCTGGAGCGCGAGGGCCTCCTCGCAGTCCACGACGGCCTGCCGGTAGTCGCCGTGCTGGATACGGTCCCAGCCGACCGCGTTGAGCGCCCTCGCGCGTCCGGACCGGTGGCCGGCCGCTGTGAAGAGGTCCAGGGCCAGCAGATCGTGCCGGAACGCCGCCTGCTCGTCTCCTTCGAGTCCGCACACCCAGCTCAGGGTGAGATGGGCGTGGGCCCTGCCCGTGTCGTCACCGAGGTCCGCCGACAGGGCGAGCGACAGCTCCAGTTGGCGCCGGGCCTCGTCGGAACGGGCGGTCTGGGCGAGGGCCCAGGCCAGCCCCCGGCGGCACTCGGCCTGGGCGGAGCGGTCGTCCAGCCGTACGGCCGCGGCCAGCGCCGCGCGTTGCACGCTCTCCACCTCGTGCCAGTGCCCGCGCCGCGACTGGAAGGTGAGGGTGGCCCACGCCAACCGCCAGACACGGGTGTCGCGTCGGAGACGCGCGGCCTGTTCGACGGCCGCGTTCAGCACGGTGTGTTCGCGGGTGAACCACTCCATCGCCTCGTCACGGTCACCGAGTTGTTCCGGGACCACGCCGTCCGGGGGCGCGGGCAGCGCGAGCGGGTCCCGGTGCGGAAGGAGCAGCCTGTCGGCGGCGTACGCGCTGTGCACATAGTGGTCGAGCAGCCGGTCCAGCGCGGTGTCCCGCTCGGCCTCCGTGTCGAAGGTCCTGGAGAGTTCTGTCGCGTAGGCGCGCAGCAGATCGTGGCAGGTGTAGCGGCGGGGCGTGTACTCCTGGACGAGATGCGCGGCGTGCAGGGTCCGCAGATGGGCACGGAGACGGGAGGGCGGGAGCCCGGTGAGACTGGCGGCGGCGGGCAGCCCGATATCGGTGCCCGGCGCGAGGCCCAGCAGCCGGAACACCCGGGCCGTGGGCGCGTCGAGCGCCTCGTAGGAGGAGGCGAAGACCGCGCGGAGGTCGGTGGCGGTCTCGCCCGCGTCCAGGGCGTCGAGCCGGGTCGCCGCCTCGTGCAGCTCCGCGGCCAGCGCCGCCAGCGTCAGCGCGGGGTTCGTCGTGGCGCGGGCGGCCAGGATGCTGATGGCCAGGGGCAGCCCCGCGCAGTGCCTCAGCAGGGTGGCGGCGGCTTCGGGCTCGTCGGTGATCCTGGCGGCCCCGAGATGCCTGGTCAGCAGTTCGAGCGCCTCCGTCTCGGTGAGGACGTCCAGGGTGAGGGGCGTGCCGCCGTGGGCCGCGGTCAGCCCGGTGAGCTGGTGGCGGCTGGTGACCAGGACCGTACAGGTGGGGCTGCCGGGCAGCAGGGGCAGGACCTGGGTGGTGGACCGGGCGTTGTCGAGCAGGATGAGCAGGCGTTTGCCCGCGGTCAGACTCCGGTAGAGCGCGGCCTGCGCGTCCGGGTCCGCGGGGATCGAGCCCGGGGGCGCGCCGAGGGCTTCGAGGAAGGCCCGTACGGCCACCGCCGCCGGTACGGGGGGCCCGGAGGGCGAGAAGCCGCGCAGATCGGCGTAGAGCTGTCCGTCGGGGAAGTGCTCCTGGCGGCTGTGCGCCCAGCGCAGGGCGAGCCAGGTCTTGCCGATGCCGCCGGAGCCGCCGATCGCCGAGATCACCACCGTGCCGCCGCGTTCGGCCCGTGGCTCCAGCAGCTTTCCGAGACGGGCGAGTTCGCGGTTGCGGCCGGTGAACATCGGCGGTGGGGCGGGCAGTTGCCGTGGTACGGGAGCGGGCGGGGCCGCCGGTCCCACGGCGGAGCGGGGCGCGGGGGTGTCCAGCGCCGGATCGGCGGTGAGGATCCGCTGACGCAGCTCGCGCAGCGACGGCCCGGGGTCGGTGCCCAGCTCGGCGGCGAGCCGTCCCCGGGTCTCCTCGTAGCGGGCGAGGGCGTCGGAGGCCCGGCCGCCGCGGTACAGCGCCAGCATGAGCTGGCCGACCAGACGCTCGTCCAGCGGGTGCGCCTCGACCCGGGTGGCCAGCTCCGCCGGCAGCCCGGTGTGCCGGCCCGCCCGTAACAGGACGTCCACCAGGTCCAGTTCCGCCGCGTGTCTCTCCCGGTGCAGTGCTTCGTACAGGGAGTTGAACCACGGGCTGTCCTGCGCGGCGGCGGCCTCCCCCCGCCACAGCGCGAGCGCCTGCTCGAACAGGGCCACCGCGTCGCTGTCGTCGGCCGTGCGCGCCCGCTCGACCAGATCGCGGAAGCGGTGCAGGTCCACGGCGTATGTGTCCACGGCCAGCGCGTAGCCCCCGGGGCGCCGTTCGATGTCCGCGTCCCCGGCGGCGGGGGAGAGGGCCTGGCGCAGCCGGGAGACATAGCTGTAGAGCGAGGCCTGCGCCCGCTGCGGAGGACGCTCGCCCCACACCCGGTCGATCAGCCGGTCGACCGCTACGGCCCGGTTCGCGTCGACCATCAGCGCGGCGAGCACGCAGCGCTGCCGGGCATGCCCCAGCTCCACGGGCCGGCCGTCGAGCCGTGCCTCGACGGATCCCAGCAAGCCGAACTCCACCCGCAATCCGATCACCCCCTGGCCCGGACCCTAACGTCGAAATGCCGGGCCGACCTGGTCTTTCCAGGTCTTCCCAAGGTTGGCCCAAAGTCGGCCCAGCAGAATACTCCTCGACGCGGGAGCCGGCCGGAAGAGCGGTGGGGGAGGTCGTGCCGGACCACGGCACGGCCGCGGGACGGCTCCGCGGCCGGGCCACGCACGGGGGGCGTGGCCCGGCCGGCGCCGTTCGGCGCATGCCGTCGGTGCCCGGCACGGGTGACGGAAGGCGGTGTGACCCGTGCGACGCGTGTGACACGTACGGGCCGTGCGACGCGTGTCGCGTGTGATGCGCGTGACGTGCCGGGTGTGCGTGTGGCGCGTACGGTTCGCACGGCGACCACGGCGGCCGGGGCCTGTGAACAGCGGGCCCCGGCAGGCCCACAGCCCCCGGCAGGCCCTAGTGAGTTGTCTGGCAGGCCATGCGCCGGCTGCCGCGGAACTTCACGCACAGCTCGGCGTCGGTGCCGGTGCGCGCGGTCGGCCAGGCATGGGTCAGCGCCTTGCCCGAGCGCGTCGCCAACGCCATGTCGACGCGTCGCCCGTTACGGAAGAGCGACACCGGCCGGGAGGTGACGTGGTCCGGCGGATTGGTCCAGATCCCGGTGACCGCGTTCCGTCCGCCCTCACCGTCCAGCCGGATACAGATCTGCGGCCCCGAGAAATGGTGGGTGCAGGCGCTGCTGTCGGCGGTCGCGGGGGTCGCGGTCAGGGAGACGGCGATACCCGCCAGGGCGAGGGTCAGGGCGGGACGGCGCCCGCGCGGGCGCCGTCCCGGGCCCGGCACCGTGGCCGTGGACCCGGCCCTGGACTCGGCGGGGGCGGGAGCGGGGGCGGCCGGAGCGGCCGGTGTTCCGGGCAGACGCATGGCGGGATTCCTCCAGGTCGTACGGTGCTCGGCTGTGGGACCGGGGCGGCACGGCGCCCCACGCGCTCCTACGAGGACGAATCGGTCGCCTGCTGCGGCACGACCACCAGGAAGACATCGGAGTCGAGGTCCATCACGACCTCCGCGGGCGTCCCCTCGTTCCTCCGCGCCCGCGCGAACTCCTCAGCGGGCCAGCTCCCGCGCGGCCCTCCGGCGGGAAACCTCTCCAGCACGGTCCGACACATTGAATACCCCCTCGTCACATCGAGTTCCAACGATGTTCCTCGGGATTGTGTTACGGCCCGGCACGGACATCGGTTCGTACAGTGGACGTCGCGGGCCTCGGTACGACATCGAACCGGCCACAGCTCGGCCACAGCACGGCCTGTGAGCCCCTGGCCCGGCCGGGCGGGGGTTTCCGGGGCAGGGTGTTGCGGGCAGTCCACTGGAGGCTACGGAAGAGGGGGAACCGTGATCGTCTGGATCAACGGTGCGTTCGGAGCGGGCAAGACCAGTACCGCGCGCGAACTGATCGACCTGATCCCGAACTGCACGCTGTACGACCCCGAGCTGATCGGCGGGGAAGTGGAGCGGCTTCTGCCGCAGAAGCGGCTCGCGGAGGTCGGTGACTACCAGGATCTGCCGATCTGGCGGCGTCTGGTGGTCGACACCGCGGCGGCTCTGCTGACCGAGGTGGGAGGGGCGCTTGTCGTGCCCATGACTTTGTTGCGGCAGGAGTACCGGGACGAGATCTTCGGCGGGCTCGCCTCCCGCCGTATCCCGGTCCGGCATGTGTTGCTCAGAACAGACGAAACGATCCTGCGGGGACGGATAGCGGCCCGGGAGGTGGCGGAGGGCGACCCCGAGGTGAACGAGCGCGCCCGGCGGTGGTGCTACGAACACATCGAGCCCTACCGCGCGGCGCTCGGCTGGCTGACCGGTGACGCGCATGTGATCGACAACACCGGTCTCACACCACGGGAGACGGCCGTCTCCATCGCCGCGGCGCTGCGGACCGGCACGGCCGGCGTCTGCGAGATCGTCCAGACGCCCGAGCCGACCGCCGAGACCCTCGCGGCCGGCGTGCTGCTCTTCGACGAGGAGGACCGGGTGCTGCTCGTGGACCCCACGTACAAGCCCGGGTGGGAGTTCCCCGGCGGGGTGGTGGAGGCCGGCGAGGCGCCCGCGCGAGCGGGGATACGGGAGGTCGCCGAGGAGATAGGCATAGAGCTGACCGAGGTGCCCCGGCTGCTGGTGGTCGACTGGGAGCCGCCGCGGCCACCGGGATACGGCGGGCTGCGGCTGCTGTTCGACGGCGGACGGCTGCCCGCGCGGCTGGCGGAGACCCTGCTGCTGCCGGGACCCGAGCTGAGGGGCTGGCGCTTTGTCGACGAGGAGGAGGCGGCGGGGCTGCTCCCCCCGGGCCGCTACGAGCGGCTGCGCTGGGCACTGCGGGCGCGGGAGCGCGGGACGGTGCTGAACCTGGAGGACGGAGTCCCGGTCGGCTGACCCCGACCCTGACCCCGACCCCAACCGCGACCCCGAGCCCAACCGCGACCCCGAGCCCGACCGCGATCCGGCCGGCCAGGGCGGGCGGGCACCGGCCCCGACGCGCACTCCGTCCCGGTCCGCCCCGGCGGACGGACGGGCCCCAGGGCGCGCGATACGCGCTACGGGCCGAAGCCCGGGGTGGGGTCTCCGTGGCCGTAGCAGACCGTGGACGGGGCCAGTGCCACGAGCCTGCGCATCGACGCCTGCGCCCTCTCGCGGTCCACATGGAAGACGCCCAGCCTGATCCCGCCCACCGAGGCGATGGTGTCGCCCACGAACAGCACGCCGTGGCGCGGCAGATGGACGCCGATCGAGCCGTCGGTGTGTCCGGGGGTGTGCACCACCCGGGCCCCGTCGCCGAAGTCCAGCTCGTCGCCGTCCTCCAGCTCCCGGTCGACCCGGGTGGGCGGCGCCTCCGGCACCGTCAGCCCGTGCTCGTACAGCGGTATCTCCCAGTCCAGCAGCGCCGGTTCGGGCACCGGCAGGTCCCCGCGCACCACCGGGGCGTCGAGCCGGTGCGCGAGCACCTCGGCGCCGTACCGTTCCGCCAGCTCCCCCGCGGCGCCCACATGGTCGCGGTGGCAGTGGGTGAGGACGATACGGCGCAGGGCCTCGGGGCTCGCCCCCAGGCTTCTGATCGCCCGCTCGATGTCCGGTGCGGCATGGCGGTGTCCCGCGTCGACGAGGGTGAGTTCCTCGCGGTCACGGCCGTCGCCGTCGCTGTCGGCGCCGTCACGGCCGCCGCGCCGGTCGCGCCAGAGATACGCCTGGCCGATCGGGAAGCGCAGCATGTGCAGTCGCGGACGAATCTCCACGAGGTCGATGAGGTCCATACGGCGAACGTACGCAGGGGGGTACGTCCGCCGTATGGATCTACGCTTTCGGCGATCTCCGCTCTCCGCTGAACGGGCCGCCGGAACTCAGGCCTGCCGGGAGCGCGCGTAGTTGACCAGGAAGTGGGCCTCGGCCACCGAGAGGCGGCGCAGCTCGTCCGGCGAGACGCTCTCGTTCACCGCGTGCACCCGCGCCTCCGGCTCGCTCAGCCCGATGAGCAGGATCTCCGCCTCCGGATACAGCGCGGCCAGCGTGTTGCAGAGCGGGATGGACCCGCCCTGACCGGCCGTCTGCATGGTCTGTCCCGGGTACGCGACGCCCAGCGCGTCCGCCATGGCGGTGTACGCGGGGCTGTTGGTGTCCGCGCGGAACGGCTCGCCCCGGCCGACCTGTTCCACCGACACCCGCGCGCCCCACGGCGTGTGCTTCTCGACATGCGCGGTCAGCAGCTTCGTCGCCTCGGCCACGTCCTGGCCCGGCGGTACCCGCAGGCTGACCGTCGCCCGCGCGCTCGCCTGGATCGACGGTGTGGCCCCGACCACCGGCGGGCAGTCGATGCCCAGGACGGTCACGGCGGGACGCGCCCAGATCCGGTCGGCGACCGAGCCGTGGCCGATCAGTCCGACCCCGTCGAGGACCTGGGCGTCCTCGCGGAAGTCGGCCTCCTCGTAGGCGAGTCCGTCCCAGACGGAGTCCGCGGCCAGGCCGTCCACGGTGGTGGAACCGTCCTCCGCGCGCAGCGAGTCCAGCACCCTGATGAGGGCGGCGAGCGCGTCCGGCGCCGCTCCGCCGAACGACCCCGAGTGCAGATTGCCTTCGAGCGTGTCGATCCGTACCCGCAGCATCGTCATCCCGCGCAGGGTGGCCGTGACCGTCGGCAGCCCCAGCCGGAAGTTCCCGGTGTCACCGATGACGACCGTGTCGGCGGCGAGCAGCTCCGGGTGCGCCTCCGCGTACCGTTCGAGACCGCCGGTGCCCTGTTCCTCCGACCCCTCGACGATCACCTTGACGGTCACCGGCACCCCGCCGTTCGCCTTGAGGGCGCGCAGGGCGAGCAGATGCATCAGGAAGCCGCCCTTGCAGTCGGCCGCGCCGCGTCCGAACCAGCGGCCGTCGCGTTCGGTCAGCTCGAAGGGCGGGGTCAGCCAGTCCGACTCGTCGAGCGGCGGCTGTACGTCGTAGTGCGCGTAGAGCAGCACCGTCGGGGCGTTCTCGGGGCCGGGGAGCAGACCGTAGACGGACTGGGTACCGTCCGGGGTGTCGAAGACGGAGACATCCTGGAATCCTTCGGCGCGCAGCGCGTCGGCGACCCACACCGCGGCGGCCTCGCACTCGCTCTTCGGGAACACCGCGGGATCCGCCACCGAACGGAAGGACACCAGCTCCGCCAGCTCCGTGCGGGCACGGGGCAGCAGGGACGCCACGGTCTCGGCGATCGGATTCGCGGTCATGGGCACGCTCCTGGTGGGTACGTCGTTGTCTCAGTCGGGTGTATGTCGGGTGTATGTCGAAGGGCTCAGCAGATCCTCCCACAGCGGGCTTGCCGGGCCAGCGCCGTAGGATGCCGTTCGACAACAGGGGCCACCGGTCGGATCAGGAGCAGAAGCACATCGTGAGCAGCGAGAACGCAGACGCCGGAAGCGAGCACGACGAGCCGGTATGGGATGTCGTTGTGGTCGGCGCAGGGCCGGCGGGGGCCTCCGCGGCATACGCGGCGGCGGTCGCGGGCCGTCAGGTGCTGCTGGTTGAGAAAGCCGAGTTGCCCCGCTACAAGACGTGTGGGGGCGGGATCATCGGGCCCTCGCGCGACGCGCTGCCGCCGGGCTTCGAGCTGCCGCTCAGGGACCGGGTGCACGCGGTGACGTTCTCGCTGAACGGAAAGTTGGCCCGCACCCGCCGCTCCAAGCGGATGCTCTTCGGGCTCATCAACCGTCCCGAGTTCGACGCGAGTCTGGTGGAGCACGCGCAGAAGGCCGGGGCCGTGCTCCGTACCGGCGTGACCGTCTCGCGGGTCGAGCAGCACGGCCCCGCCGTGCCCGACCGCCGTACGGTCGCCGTCGTCCTCGCCAACGGCGAGACGGTGCTGGCGCGTGCCGTGGTCGGCGCCGACGGCAGCGCCAGCCGGATAGGGGCCCATGTCGGGGTCAAGCTCGACCAGGTGGACCTGGGTCTGGAGGCGGAGATCCCGGTGCCGCCGACGGTCGCGGAGGACTGGGCGGGGCGGGTGCTCATCGACTGGGGCCCGCTGCCCGGGAGTTACGGCTGGGTGTTCCCCAAGGGCGACACGCTCACCGTCGGCGTGATCTCGGCGCGCGGCGAGGGCGCGGCGACGAAGCGCTATCTGGAGGACTTCATCGCCCGGCTCGGGCTGGCCGGGTTCGAGCCCTCGGTCTCCTCCGGGCATCTCACCCGGTGCCGCAGCGACGACTCACCGCTCTCGCGCGGCCGGGTGCTGGTGTGCGGGGACGCGGCGGGGCTGCTGGAGCCCTGGACCAGGGAGGGGATCTCCTTCGCCCTGCGGTCCGGACGGCTGGCGGGGGAGTGGGCGGTACGGATCTCCGAGGCGCATGACGCGGTGGACGCCCGCCGCCAGGCGCTGAACTACGCGTTCGCCATCAAGGCCGGCCTCGGGGTGGAGATGGGGGTCGGCCGGCGGATGCTGGCCATCTTCGAGCGCCGGCCGGGGCTGCTGCACGCGGCGATCACCGGTCTGCGCCCCGCGTGGAACGCGTTCGCGGACATCGCCCGGGGATCGACCTCGCTGGCGGGTCTCGTACGGAACCGTCCGCTGGCCCGGCGCGCGCTGGACATGCTGGACCGCAAGCAGGCGGCGTCGGCGGCATCGGCCGCCCCGTCCGAGGAGAGCGCGTCGGAGACCGCCGCGGCCGGGTCGGAGGCGGGCGCCAAGGAGTGAGCGGGGCCCGTGGTCCGGCCACGGGCGGGCCGGGGCGGGAGCCGCCGGCCCCCGCCGCCCGGACGGCGGTTCCGTAAGGACCCCGACGGGCACGGCCGGATGCCGGCGGACACCGACGGAGTCCCCGAGTGCTCACGGATCCCGGTGGGGGCCGCGGAGGCCGATGGGGCCGACGGAGGCTGATGGGTGCCGCGAAGGCTGACGGGTGCCGCGAAGGCTGACGGATCCGGGCCGCGTACGCTCCGGGCGGGCGGCTCTTGCCCGTCCGGGGAACTTGAAGAAAGCCATGGTTGGGGGCCCCGCGGACGGCGGGGGGCCGTGCCCCCTCCCCCTCCGCGCCCGCCCCCGTACCCCTGCGCGTCCGAACGCGTTCGCGGCCATACCCCTACGCGTCCGAACGCGGCCGTACCACCCCCGGATCCGGGTGACCGCCGAGAAAAGCCTCACCATCGACCCCACTCAGGCGTGAGCCTTACGGACGCCGCTGGCCAAGGACACAGAACTCATTGCCTTCGGGGTCTGCCAGTACGACCCACGACTGATCACCCTGGCCGATGTCAACGCGCTGTGCGCCGTGAGCCACCAGACGGGCCACCTCGGCGTCCTGGTCATCAGGCCTGAAGTCGAGATGCAGCCGGCTCTTGGCCTTCTTGCTCTCATCGAGCCGGACGAAATCCAACCCCGGCAGGCGATGTGGCTCCGGGCGGATCTCGAACTCCTCATCAGAGGAGTAGACCACAACCCAGCCAAGGGCCTCGGCCCACCACTGCCCCAAGGCCGCCGGATCCGCCGAGTGAACGATTACCTGTTCCCATTCCAAGGTCATCCGCCAAGCTTAGACCTGCCGGGACGCCCGCGACCGGGGGCAACTGGTGGTGCCGGCCTATGAGTCGGGGCTCGTACGGCCGGGCCGGCCCGGCTGACCGGGCACCTCCGGCCGGGCGGGCGTGGTGGCTTCCGTGCCGGGCTCGCCGTCCGGCCGCCGCCGGGGGAAGCGCCAGAGCACCTGGACGACCCGTGCCACGAAGGCCAGGGCCGCGGCGGCCGCGGCGATCCGTCCGAAGACCTCGGGCAGTTCGAAGTACGACGCGGTCCCCGCGACCGCCGTGAACACCAGCCCCGCCACGAAGGCCCCCGTCACCACGGCGAAGCCGATCTCGACCGTGATGGCGTCCCGCGCGGCATCGCTCCGTGTCCCCATGGAGCGAGTGTGCTGCCGCTCCCGGGCGCGGGGCAAGACGCCCCGCCCGGACCCGCCCGACTCACCGGGACCCGCCCCGACTCACCGGGACCCGTCAGGACCCGCTCGGAGCGGGGCTGTCGGACGACGGCGGACGTCTCGCGCGCGGACCGGGCATCAGGTCGGCCGACGGCGTTGGGCCGGTCGGGTTACCCCGGGCTGCCGGGGCTGTGGTGCCGGGCCGTGCGGGCCGGCCTCGTCA
The DNA here is from genome assembly GCF_042890865.1 of Streptomyces sp. NPDC002018. NCBI lineage: Bacteria > Bacillati > Actinomycetota > Actinomycetes > Kitasatosporales > Streptomycetaceae > Streptomyces > Streptomyces sp. NPDC002018. The sequence goes on along the minus strand of NZ_JBIASO010000008.1, from coordinate 72,107 downwards.
GGCCTCGCGGGGGCGCGACGGACGCCCAGGCCGGTCGCGGAACAGCCGTACGAAACCACCCAGCGCCGCCGCCTGGATCAGCACCGAGAGCACCAGCGCGGGATAGACGAACGCCGCGGAGTCGGCGAACGTCCCGCCGAGCAGCTCACCGCCGATGAAGAACACGAAGATGGTCGGCGCCGCGAGGAAGAACAGCCACACCCCGGCGAACGACGCGTCCTGGTGGTCCACGAAGAGCGTGTCGATCGTGACGAAGGCTGTCGTCACCGCGACCAGACCGAGGTAAATCTGGGACGCGCGATTGCCGAAGGTCAGCCGCGCGAGTGTGGTCAGCAGTCCAGAAGCCATGGTCTTCTCCCGTAGGTGTGGTCCTTCCAGGGTGCGCCGGATCGAACGGCTGTGCCTGAGTACGCCTACTCACCCGGCCTACTCACCCCGCGTGCTCACCGGCCTGCGCACCAGGCCCGCTCATGCATGCCCGGCCGTATGGGCCCGCTCCTTCCCGTCTGCTCGTTCCCGGCCCGTTCACGCCTGCGCCTGCTGAGGTGCCTCCCGGCGCGTCGGCCGCGACGCGGGCTCGGGCTCCGCCGACAGGCTCCGCGCCGCGTGGGCGACGAGCGCGGCCGCCGCAGCCAGCAGCGCGACGGTGGTCAGGGCGAGCGGCAGGGAGAGCCATTCGGCCAGGAAGCCGATGGCGGGCGGGCCCAGCAGCATCCCGCCGTACCCCAGTGTCGACGCGGTGGCGACCCCGCTGGGTCCCGCCAGCGCGCCCGCGCGGCCGACGGCCACGGGGAAGATGTTGGCGAGGCCGAGCCCGGCCACGGCGAAGCCCACCAGAGCGGCCCAGGCGTTCGGTGCCAGGGCGCCCAGCAGCATGCCGAGCGCCGCCGTGAGTCCGCCGAGGACCAGGGCGCGGGTCTGCCCGAGCCGCTCCAGCAGAACCGTGCCGCACAGCCGTCCCGCTGTCATGGCGAGGGCGAAGAGGGAGTAACCGGCGGCAGCGAGGCCGGGGGAGGCATCGAGGTCCTCGGTGAGATGGAGCGCGCTCCAGTCGGCCATCGCCCCCTCGCCGTACGCCGTGCACAGGGCGATCACGCCGAAGAGCAGGACCACCCGGCGGGTGCCCCGGTCACGTCCGCGCGCCCCGCCCGTTTCCGCCCTGCCTGCTTTCGTCCTGCCCGCTTTCGTCCTGCCCGTTTCCGCCCCGCCCGTTTCCGCCCCGCCGGCTTTCGCCTTGCCCGTTTCCGCCGTCCCGGCAGCCCTGCTCATGTCGGTCCTGCCCGCTTCGGCGCCACGCGCCTCGGCTCCTGCCACAGGCTCCGCCACGGGTGCGGGTGCGGACCGGCGCAGCAGCACAGGGCCGGTCACGGCGGTCACCAGCAGTCCCAGACCGGTCAGGAGCAGAAGGTGGACGGTGGGGGAAAGACCGCCCGCCACCAGCCCGCCGAGCCCCGCCCCCACCATGCCGCCGAGGCTGAACGCCGCGTGGAAGCTGGAGATCACCGGCCGCCGCAGGGCCGCGACGAGATCGACGGCCGCGCTGTTCATCGAGACATTCAGCGCCCCGTAGGCCGCGCCGAAGACCAGCAGCACCAGACCGAGCGTCAGGGCCGAGTGCGCCTGCGGCGGCAGCACGATGCTCAGCGAGAGCAGCACGGCGGACACCACCGTCACGGGAAGGCTGCCGTACCGCCGGCAGAGCCGCCCGGTGAACACCATCGTGACGACGCCACCCGCCGATACGCCGAGCAGGGCGAGCCCCAGACCGCTCTCGGAGGCGCCGGTCTGCTCCTTGACGGCGGGGATACGGACCACCCAGCCGGCGAACATGAAGCCGTCGAGGGCGAAGAAGACGGTCAGGGCGGTACGGAGACGGGACAGCGAGGACCGTGCCGCGAGGTCCGCGTCGTCGCCCCCCGAGACGGCCGTCCCTACTTTGTTTAGATGCGGCACAAAGTAACCATAGGCGCCGGGGGCGGACCGTACAACCCGACCTGGGGACGAGGACGCCGCCCCACCTTCGGATCATGGGAGACTCGCCCCCATGAACGGCAAGGGGACGGGGACCACCACCCGGACGAGACTGGAGAGAGGCCGCGGCGCGCTCGGCCCCGCACTGGAACTGGTCCATACGGGCCGCGCGCCCACACGCGCCGTGCTCACCGCGGAGCTGGGCGTCACCCGCGCCACGGCCGGCGCGGTCGCCGCGGAGCTGGAGGCCCTGGGGCTGATCCGGGTCGACTCACGGCCCGGCGCGGCCGCGGGCTCCCAGGGGCGGCCCTCGCACCGGCTCTCCGTCGACGACACGGGCCCCGTCGCCCTCGCCGCCCAGGTCCATGTCGACGGCTTCCGGGTCGCGCTGGTCGGGCTCGGCGGGCGTATCGTCGCCACGGCGCCCGGCTGCGGTACGGTCTCGGCCGACCCGGCGCAGGTGCTCGGGGAGGCCGTGGAGGCCGGCGCGGCACTCCTGCGCACCACCGGACGGCGCTGTGTGGGCGCGGGCCTCGCCGTGCCCTCGGCCGTCGCCGAGCCGGAGGGCACCGCCCTCAACCCGCTGCACATCGCCTGGCGGGCCGGCGCCCCGGTCCGGGACGTCTTCGCCGAGCGAGTCCGCGCGGCCGGTATCGAGGGCCCGGCCTTCACCGGGAACGATGTCAACCTCGCCGCGCTCGCCGAGCACCGGCACGGCGCCGGCCGCGGGGCGCAGCATCTGCTCTGCGTCGCCACGGGACACCGCGGTGTCGGAGGCGCGCTCGTCCTCGACGGCCGTCTGCACACGGGCAGTTCGGGTCTCGCCCTCGAAGTCGGCCATCTCACGGTCAATCCGGAGGGGCGGCCCTGCTACTGCGGCGGCAAGGGCTGTCTCGACGTGGAGGCGGACCCGCTGGCGTTCCTCACCGCCGCGGGCCGCGCGCCGGGCCCGGAGGTGTCACTGCTCCAGCAGGCGCGCGATCTCCTCCGTACGGAACACGCCGACCCCGCTGTACGCCGGGCCACCGAGGAGCTGATCGACCGGCTGGGGCTGGGGCTCGCCGGGCTGGTCAATATCCTCAACCCCGACCGGATCATCCTTGGCGGACTCCACCGCGAACTGCTCGACGCGGACCCGGAACGGCTGCACGCGGTCGTGGCCGACCGCAGTCTGTGGGGCCGTGGCGGCGGCGTTCCGATTTTGCCCTGCACACTCGACCACAACAGCCTGGTGGGCGCGGCCGAGCTGGCGTGGCAGCCGGTGCTCGACGATCCCCTGGGCGCGCTCACGCGCTGAGTCCGGGCGCTCCGACCGCGCTCACCCGCTGAGCCCGGGTCCGCCGGCCGCGCTCACGCGCTGAGCCCCCGTCCCGTGGCACTCACACACAGCCCCCGTCCCCTGGCGCTCACGCGCTGAGTTCCGCGCGCTGCGGTTGTGACAGATGCAGCACCTGATAGCGCTCGCCCTCTTCGGCCGGGCTGTCGTGCTCCCACAGCGTGAAGTGGACCAGCTCCCAACGGCGCGGATCGAGCGCCAGCGCCGCGCACACCACCCCGTCGAGACCGGCCAGCCGCTCGGTCTCCCGTACGGCCGTGTCGGCGAGCGTGGCCAGGGGCGTCCCCTCGGGGAGTCGCTGGCTGCGGCGTACGGCCGTGCGCGGAGTGCTCGCCTGGGCGGGTCCCTCGGTGTGGAGCAGACCCGACCAGTACCGCACCACCGGCCGTCCGAAGTCCCCCACGAGACCGTCGAACGCGGGCCCCAGGAGGAACGCGTTCATTCCCTCGGAAGCGGTCCAGAGATAGAACGGCGCGTACTGGTTCACGGGCGAGCCCTCCTCGCGTTCGCGGATCAGATACGCCTTCAGACCGAGCCCGGGAAAGTCGTCCAGTACCGGCCCCATGTTCGAGACGCGCTTGCGGATGATCTCCATGTCGTAGTCGGCGGGAAGGGTGATTTCGTACTGCATGGCCTGCATAGGGTGCTCCCGTTCCTGAAGTCTGTATGACGGGTCTGTATGACGGGTTTGTACAACGGGTCTGTGTCATGGGTTTGAGGTGTGCGCAGGGGCCGGGCGCCGGGCGGGCCGCGCCGGGCCTCGTCAGCGTCTAGGGACGGGACGCACCGGGGGCGAGCAGCGTGAGCAGTCCGCGTACACCCGCGTCGAAGGCGGCCGGCGAACCAGTGGCGCGGGCCAGCACATGACCGCCCTGTACGGTCGCGATGACCGTCGACGCGATCTCCTCCGGAACGACACCGGCGGCGAACTCGCCCCGTCTCCGGCCCTCTTCCACGACGTCGGCCAGTCGGCCGCGCAGCCACTCGACCGTCTCGTCGAGCGGGGCGCGCAGGGTCTCGTCGGCGATGATGTCGGGGTCCATCGTCAGCCGCCCGACCGGACAGCCGCGCAACACATCACGCTCGCGCAGCAGATACGCCGAGATCCGGTCGTACGCCGAACCGTCGCCGTCGAGCGTCGCCCCGGCGGCCACCCGCAGCTCCCCGGCGCTGCGCCGGATCGCGGCCAGTGCCAGTGCCGGCTTGCCGGAGAAGTGGTGGTACATACTGCCCTGGCCGGCGCCCGCCCGCCGCTGGATGGCTTTGGGGCTGGTGCCCACATAGCCCCGGTCCCACAGCAGCTCCCGGGTTGCTTCGATGAGCCGTTCAGACGTGCCCATAAGGCAAATGTACATATTAGTAGGTACAGAAGCTAACGCAGGCGACAGACACCGCGCCGTGCCTCCCCGGCCATATCGCGCACCGACGTATCGCGCACCGACGTATCGCGCCCCGGCATATCGCGCGCAGGCGTATCGCGCCGCTGTGGTGCGCGTGGTGACGCGCGGTCGCCTACGGGTCAGCTCACCATGACCGACCTGACCGTGGCGGCTCCGTCCTCGCCGGCCAGAACGCCGAACGCGAGGCCCGGGAAGGGGCCGTCGGTCGTCGCTCCGTACACCGGCCGCATGGCCAGGGAGAGGGCGGCCGGCGGCGCGGGGAGCGTGAACCAGATGCTCTTGCCCGTATCGCCCCGGGCGCGCACGCCCCAGCTCTCGCTCACAGCCGCGATCAGTGCGAGACCGCGGCCGCCTGTGTCGAAGGGATTGGCACGGTTGACCGTCGGTATCCGGGGGTCGTGGTCACTGACCGAGACCATGAGCCGTTCGAGGAGCAGCTCGATGTCGACGGTGCACAGTTTGTCGGGCTGTGCGTGGCGGTGGACGTTGGTCAGCAGCTCGGTGACGCCGAGTGCCGCTCGGTCGATCAGAGGATCGAGATGCCAGGAGCGCAATTGGGCGGAGATGATTCTGCGGACCTGACCGATCCGCGACGGCAGGGCTTGGAGCTCCACCGTGCAGTGCCTGCTGGGCTGGCTGATCACGGCTGCGACTCCCCGATAATGAGGTCCGGAAGACGACGAAGGATCGGGTCCAGCAACTCGCTCGCCGGCTCGCTGCCGTTCCCGGCCCGGCGGGGCTGGATCGCAGTGTGACCGCCGGTTCACCCTGAGTGATGTGAGACCAGAGTGAACCAGGGGGTCCGGCTTCGCAACTCGCGGCGGATCAGGGGCAGGTCGGGGGCGGAGCGGCCCGGCCCCGGGGCAGACCCAGGACCTCCCGGATCCGGAACCCGCCGGGTCCAGGGCCGGTCAGGTGTTCTGGCGGCCCGCCCGGCGGACGGCCTCCATGAACCGCACGGCCAGCGCGGACGCGTCGGGCCGGTGACCGCGCTGGCCCATGGTCAGCCGGTAGCGGATGCCGTTCACGGTGGCGACCGTGCTGCCGCGGCCCGCGAACCAGGGTCGCGCCGCCCGTACGGCCCGCAGCGGCGCGCTGTCGATCACCCGGCCGTAGCTGGTCAGCAGGGCCAGCCTGCCGTCCTGGATGAGGACCTGGCCCGCCGTGGTGAGGGAGCGGGGCCACCGCTCGATCCGTACCCCGCGCGCGTCGAACTCCGGTTCCGCCATGGCCTTCAGCCCCCTCCGTGCCATACCCCTCACAGGCAGTCTGCCCAAGTATGCGTACGGACGCCAGAGCGCGTGGCGCGCGGGGTGTCCAAGGCAGCGCTATGGAACCCCAAAGGAGACGTTTGCGCAGGTGGTGAGGGTACCTTCAGAAGCGGGGCGACCGGTCGTGGGGAGCGCGGGACCGGGGACCGGGACCGGTGGCGACGAGACGAGGACCGCGGGCATGACGCGACGAGACAGTACGGGAACGGACGGCGCTCCGGCCCCGGCCGGCGGTGGGATCAGGGCCACCATCGACGTGGACCGCAGCGACTCCGAGTACCGGGCGTGGCTCAAGGAAGCCGTACGCAAGGTCCAGGCCGACGCCAATCGCTCCGCCGACACGCATCTGCTGCGCTTCCCGCTGCCCGAGGGGTGGGGCATCGATCTCTATCTCAAGGACGAGTCGACCCATCCGACCGGCAGCCTCAAGCACCGGCTCGCCCGCTCGCTCTTCCTCTACGGTCTGTGCAACGGCTGGATCCGTCCCGGCAGGCCGGTGATCGAGGCGTCCAGCGGTTCGACGGCGGTCTCCGAGGCCTACTTCGCGAAGCTGATCGGGGTGCCGTTCATCGCGGTCATGCCCCGTACCACCAGCGCCGAGAAGTGCCGGCTCATCGAATTCCACGGCGGTCGCTGCCACTTCGTGGACGACGCGCGCACGCTGTACGAGGAGTCCGCGGGCCTGGCCGCCAGGACGGGCGGTCACTACATGGACCAGTTCACCTACGCGGAACGCGCGACGGACTGGCGCGGCAACAACAACATCGCCGAATCGATCTATCAGCAACTCGAGTTGGAGCGCTATCCGGAGCCCACCTGGATCGTCGCCACCGCCGGGACCGGTGGCACCTCGGCGACCATCGCGCGCTATGTGCACTACATGCAGTACGACACCCTGATCTGTGTGCCCGACCCGGAGAACTCCTGTTTCTTCGACGGCTGGACCCGCGACGACCCGCTGGCACGCAGCGAGCACGGCTCCCGGATCGAGGGCATCGGCCGGCCGAGGATGGAACCGAGCTTCGTGCCGGGGGCCGTCGACCGGATGATGAAGGTGCCGGACGCGGCGAGTGTGGCCGCCGTACGCGCGCTGGAAGGGGCCATGGGCCGGAAGGCGGGGGGCTCCACCGGCACGGGGCTCTGGAGCGCGCTGAGGATCGTGGCCGAGATGGTGGCGCAGGGACGGCACGGCAGTGTGGTCACCCTGCTCTGCGACCCCGGCGACCGCTATCTCGACAAGTACTACTCGGACACCTGGCTTGCCCAACAGGGCCTGGACATCGCCCCGTACACGCGCACGCTGGACCACTTCCTCGCCGGCGGCGTCTGGCTGGAAGCCGAGGGGGCAGGGCCCGGGACCTGAGCGGGACGAGCGGGGCAGGACCCTGAGCCCCGAGCCGGAGCGGGCCTTGATCCGGGCGAGCCGAGCGGGGCCCGATCCGGGTGACAGGCCTCAGCCGCTCGCGAGGCGTCGGTCCAGGGCGCGTACCGCCCCGCGGAAGGTCCGGCCCATGGCAGGGCGGGCCAGCCGTACGACGGACCGGTACAGCGTCGTCCCGTCCGTGGCCACCGTCCACCGCACCCGGGTGCCGCTGCCCGACGGTGCCAGCCGCCACGCCTCCAACAGGGCGTGTACGCCCGGTGCGTCGGTCTCGTCGGAGCGGTACGCGTAGAGCACGTCCGGCTGGGCGGCCAGGACCGTCTCACGGAAGTGCGAGCCGCCCCTGAGCCGGACGGTACGGCCGTCCGGTACGGCCGTGGCGGAGGTCACCGCGCTGAACCACTCGGGCCAGGCCTCCGTCTCGGTGGCGAGCGCCCGGTACACCGCCTCGGGCGGCGCGCCCAGCACATCCGTGTACACCAGACGCACCGGCGCCGTTTCGGCGAAGTCCAGTTCCACGGAGCGGAGTTGGCGAGCCATGGACAGCACATCCCTGGGCGGCGTCGACGGGTGGGACCGCACACTTTAATGCGTGGAACGTGATGAATGCCCTGGTCCGTCACGCAGCAAACGGCTGACGGCACGCCCGAACACGAGGTGTCCCGCGCGGGCGGTCAGTGTGTCGAGCAGCCGCGGCAGCGGACGGAGCCGTAGCTCTTCCTCCCAGCGGACCCGGGTGACGGGACCGTCCCCGACGACATGGATCTCGGCCCAGCCGGTGACGGCCCTGCCGCGCTTCTCCAGCCGGCAGTGGCCCGGGACGCCCGGGGAGGGCGGCTGCCAGCCGACGACCTCCATCGGATCCTCGAACCGCGCAGGGCCGAGACCGCTGCGCGCGACGAAGACCGTTCCGACGCGGGTGGGGCCGGGGGTCAGGACGGCGATCTCCGTCAGCGGCACCTGCCCCGCGTGCGCCGGCCAGTCGGTGAGCCGCCGCCAGGCCTCGTCGGGGGAGAGCGGCGTGGTGCGGTCGATACGGAAGGCGCTCACGCCCCGATCGTAAGCCGGACGGGCCGGGCCCGCGCGCTCCCCGCCCGCGCGCTCCCCGCCCCCGCTCCCCGCCCGCGTGCTCCCTGCCCGTGCGCTCCTCGTTCGTGCTCCCGGCAGGCGCGTCCCCACCCGTGCTCCCTGCCCGTGCTCCCGGCGGGCGAGGCCCGGCTCTCGGACGCCGAGCAGCGGCCACGTCACATGTCGCATGTCAGGCGTCGCACCTCACGCGTCGCACCTCACGCGTCCCGTGGCGGTGACAGCTCCTCGGGTCCACCCGCCACCACCAGGTCCGGCAGCAGCTCGGCGATCTCCTCACGGACCTCCTCCGGCAGTCCCGCGTCCGTCACCAGCGTGTCGACCTGGTCCAGTGTCGCGAAGGAACTCAGCCCCACCGTGCCCCACTTGGTGTGGTCCGCGATCACCACCACCCGGCGCGCCGACCGCATGAACCGCCGGTTGGTCTCCGCCTCGCCGAGATTCGGCGTGGACAGCCCGGCCTGGGCCGAGATGCCGTGCACCCCGAGGAACAGCACATCGAAGTGGAGCGAGCGGATCGTCTGGTCGGCCACCGGGCCGACCAGCGAGTCCGACGGGGTGCGCACCCCACCGGTCAGCACCACCATCGCCGCCCCGGGCTGGTCACCGCCCGCCGTGCCCGCCCGCCGCGCCGCGTGGAACACCTCCGCGACCCGCACCGAGTTGGTGACCACCGTCAGATCCGGTACGTCCACCAGATGGTGCGCCAGAACATAGGTCGTGGTGCCGCCGGAAAGCGCGATCGCGCTCCCGGGCACCACCATCGCCGCCGCCGCCCGCGCGATGTCCTCCTTGGCGGCCAGCTCCAGCGCCGACTTCGCCTCGAACCCCGGCTCGTGCGTGCTCGTCTCGACCACCGGCACCGCACCGCCGTGCACCTTCTCGACGACCCCTTGGCGGGCCAGCGCGTCCAGGTCCCGCCGCACCGTCATGTCGGACACCTTGAGCCTGCGCGTCAGCTCGTTGACCCGGACCCCGCCGCGTCGGCGTACCTCGTCCAGGATCAGGGCCCGTCGCTGTTCCGCGAGGAGATTCTGACTGTCACTCACCGCCGGGCCGGTCCTTTCCGCGTCCTCGTCGCTGTCGCTGTCGCTGTCGTGCGTCGTCGTCGTGCGTCGTCGTCGTACGTTGTCGTCCCCGATGGCCGGGGATGTCCGATCGGTACGGGTCCCTCATCCTCCCACGGGGTTCGGACACCCGTGCCGGGGGTTGGCGGAGGCGGGCTCCGGGGAGATTCCGTGAGGGGCGCACGGCGAACGGACGGGATCCCGGATTCTGGTGCCCCCTGTCGCGCGGACCGTGCCCGGCCCACCCTGTCACTCCGAGAGCGAGCCACCGAAGTGCCATCAGAAACCCCGGATCCGCAGAGTGGCGGAGCCGCGCTCGAACTGCTCGTCCACGGCGTCGGCGGGGCCACCCCGCAGGAGATGCTGGACGATCCGCGCACGGTCAGGATCACCGGTGACGAGACGGCCGCCGTGTACCGGCGTACGGACGACGCCGACGCGGAGCGGTATCCCGGGCGCTATGCGGAGCGGCCGATCCCCGAGGCGTACTGCTGGTCCAACCTCACCTCCGGGAACGGCTCGCGCGCACTCTGGCTTCTGCTGCTCCCCTTCATGGTGGTCAACCTCGCGCACTGGATGCGACCCGCCACCAAGGGCCTGGGCAAGTCCCAGCGGGTGTACGGGGTCCTCGTACGGCTGGTCGCCCTGACCCTCACCGTGCTGCTGACCGCCGCGGCCTGCGAGGTCGCGCTCGATCTGACGGCGTGGCAGTGCGCGGGCTCCGCGGACTGTGTCGCGGAGCGGTCCTGGCTCGGCTTCCTGTCGCCGGAGGGGCACGGCTGGTGGTCACAGCCCGGCCGGCGGCTCGCCCTCGCGGCACTGGTGCCCACGGCGCTGGTGGGGCTGCTCTGGTACCTGTCCAACCGTACGTGGAGCGCGTACGAGGCCCAGCGCCCGCCCACCGACGCCTCGTCAGCCGGCCTCGGCACCCACGCCGACAGCAACGCCCGTGCTGCCGCCGACGCCACCGACGGTGCCACCGATGCCACCGCCAGTGCCACCGACGCCACCGCCAGTGCCGCCGACGGCGTCGACGGTCCTCCGGCCCCCGGCGAGGGCCCGGCGCGGATGCGGCCCGCGCTCGGCCGTCCCGGATTCTGGTACGGACGCCGGCTCGTCGCCCGGCTCCGCGCCGCGCACACCGCCGCCGGTTTCCTCACCGTCGCCGCCGCGCTGACGACGGCCGCCACCGAGCACGACAGCGGCTCCGCCGACACCTCGCCCGCCGTGGTGGGCCGGCTCCTCCAGGCGGCGCTCCTCGTCTGCGCGGCCGTCGTGGTCCAGGTGGTGTGCAGCCGGGGCCGCAGCGAGCGCCGACGCGACACCGGCCTCGACCGGATGCTGATCAGCCGGCTGCCCGCCGCCGCGCTCACTCTGCTCGTCCTGGCCGTGGTGTACGCGGCCTGGTCCAGGCCCGGCTGGGTCTCCGCCGGCGCGCTCCCCGGTGACACGGCCTTCCGGGTGATCGCCCTCTCGCAGGTCTCCCTCGTCATCGCGCTCGCCGTCACGGCCCAGGCGCTCCACCGCCGCGCGCCGCACGCGAGGACGGCGATGCACGGCCTCGGCGGACCCGCCGTCGCGATGCTCGCCTGCGGGCTGGGCGGGGTGATGACCGGCGGGGTCGCCCAGCGCGTCGCCGACTGGCTCGACGGCGACGCCACCCCCGGAATGGGCGAGGGCGCGATCGTGGGACCGCCGGTGCTGCTGAGCTGGCAGGCCTCGGTCATCCCCGTACTGCTCGTCCTGATGCTGATCCCGGTGGTCGTCCTCGCCGTACGCACCGTACGCACCACCCGCCGGCTGACGCCCGTCGTCGAGGCGGAGTACGGCACGGTGACGCCGGACGCGATCCGTACCCGTCAGGTGGCGGGCACCCGCGCCAGGGCCATGCTCACCGACGCCGCGCCCTGGCTCGTGGGTCTGGTCTCCGGTGCCTCCCTGCTGCTCGGTGCCGCCGCGATCGCCGGCTCGTGGCTGAGCGGCGAGGTGCCCGGCCAGGCGGCGGAGGGCACCGACTCCTTCGTGGAGTCAGTGGCCGACACCGCGCAGGCACTGGGCTCCTGGCTGGTCGGCCTCGGCTTCATACTGTTCGTCACCTGGGGCCGCCGCGCCTACCGGGACGCGTCGGCCCGGCGCACCATCGGCATCCTCTGGGACGTGGGCACCTTCTGGCCGCGTGCCGCCCATCCGTTCGCGCCGCCCTGCTACGCCGAGCGCGCCGTCCCCGACCTCACCTGGCGGATCGCCTCCTGGACCGGACGCACCGGCGGCCGGCTCGTCCTCTCGGGCCACTCGCAGGGCAGTGTGCTGGCCGCGGCGGCCGTCTGGCAGCTCCCCGCCGCCACACGCCACCGGGTGGCGCTGCTGACGTACGGATCTCCGCTGGAGCGGCTGTACGGACGCTGGTTCCCCGCCTACTTCGGCGCGGGACCGCTGAGCGACCTGAGCAGGGAGGTGCACTGCTGGCGCAATCTGTGGCGGGCCACCGACCCGATCGGCGGCCCGGTCCGTGTCCCCGCCGTGGCCGACCGTCCCGAGGTGGACCGGGGACCGCTGAAGGACCCGCTCGCCTATGGACGTACGGCACTGCATCCGCTGCCGGAGCCGGTCCTAGGACACTCCGACTACCAGGCGGACCCGGCCTTCGCCGGGGAACGGGCCGCGCTGCTCGACCGGCTGCCCCCGCCGGTGGTGCCCCAGCAGCGCGGCGAGCTGGGCGGCCGACAGCCGGCACTTTAGGATCTTTCGTTTGGATCTGGCGAGCCCGGCAAGATCCGAACGAGAGGCCCTGGGCCCTCGGGGGAGCACGCCCGGGACCCTCGGGCCGCGCGGGCGCACCCCGGGGAACCCCGGTGACTCTCAGGGGAGTTGGGGCAGGTCGTCCGCGTAGAGCAGCGTCAGATCGTCCGTGCTCGTCTCCGGCAGCTGGGCGACCCGGCCCGCGTGCCGTTCCACCATCGACTCGAATGTCTGCCGCGCCGTGCGGCCGTTGCCGAAGGCGGGCCCCTTCGGCAGCGCCGTGAAGTACTTGATCAGCGCGTCGGCCGCGCCCTCGCCGAGCCGGTACTCCTGTTCCTCCGACTGCTGCTCCACGATCCGCAGCAGCTCGTCCGGCTCGTAGTCGCTGAAGGTGATGGTCCGTGAGAAACGGGACGCCACACCGGGGTTGACCGTCAGGAAGCGCTCCATCTCGGCGGTGTAGCCGGCGACGATCACCACGACCGCGTCCCGGTGATCCTCCATCAGCTTCACCAGCGTGTCGATCGCCTCCTTGCCGAAGTCCCGCCCCGAGTCCTCGGGGGAGAGGGCGTACGCCTCGTCGATGAAGAGCACCCCGCCCCGCGCCCGGTCGAAGGCCTCCTGCGTACGGATCGCGGTGGAGCCGATGTGCTCGCCGACCAGGTCCACCCGGGAGACCTCCACGAGATGGCCGCGCTCCAGCACCCCGAGGGAGTGCAGGATCTCGCCGTACAGCCGGGCCACCGTCGTCTTGCCGGTGCCGGGGGAGCCGGTGAAGACGAGATGGCGGCGGACGGAGGCGGCCTTGAGACCCGCCTCCTTGCGGCGCCGTCCGACCTCGATCATGTCGGTGAGCGCGCGGACCTCCCGCTTGACGCTGTCGAGACCGACCAGCGCGTCGAGTTCCCCGAGGACGTCCTCGGAGGACCGCGCGGGCGTCGCGGCGGGGGCGGTGTCCCGCGCGGTCGCGGTGGCGGCGGGCTGCGGGGGGATCGGGCCGAGCACGCTACTGGTCTGGGTCGCCGTCAGTACGGCCGGCGGTTCGGGGGACGGCGTCAGGACGCCGCTCTCGTCGCTGGTGCAGTCCTCGACGGTCGGGCCGTCCTCCGCGAACTCGTATCCGCCGCGCGCGCACCGTTCCGTACGGCACCGGGTGAGTGAGGTACGGCAGCCGTCCATGACATGGAAGCCGTAGCCGCCGCTGCCCGTCACCCGGCAGTTGTGGAAGGTGCCGCGGCCCTCGGCGGAGACATAGAAGCCGGCCTCGGCGGGCGAGGTGACCGTGCACCGCTCGATGGTCGGATCGGCGCCCTTGGTGACGATGACGCCGGTCTGCACGGCGTCGATCGTGCAGGAGTTGAGCGTGCCGCCGCTGCCGTGGTCACGGAACCAGGCCCCGGTGGACGCCTCCCTGATCCGGCAGTCGTCGAGCTGCGCGGTCGCGCCGTCGCTCACCGACACCGCCGTGTTCCGCACCTGCGAGATGTCGCTGTCGACGACATCGGCGCGCGAGCCGCGGTCGAGGACGAAGAGCGCGTCGGGCACGTCGTGCACCCGGCAGGAGTCGAGGACGACCGTCGCGCCGTCACTGACCCAGACGGCCGGGTAGTCGCCCGTGCTGTCCTGGATCTCGCACTGGTTGGCGTCCACGCGGGTGCCCGGATCCCAGACGGAGAGCCCGTTGCGGCCGAAGCGCCGCACGGTGGAGCGGGTCAGCGTCAGCACCGAGCGGGAACGCAGATCGACCGCGTTCTCCGGGATGTCGTGGATGTCGCAGTCGGAGAGGGTGAGGACGGCGTCGGTGTCCAGGGTTATCCCGTCCGCCGAGGTGCGGTGCACGGAGGAGTCGCTGAGATGGGCCGCCGCGCGGGATGTCACCTGCACCCCGGTGCCCTTGATCTCGTACACCTCGCAGCCGATCGCCTCCATGCCGCTGCCCTCGCCGGTGACGGACAGACCCGCGCCCGAGGCGTGGTGGACACGGCAGCGCTCCAGCCGTGGATGCGCGCCGCCGCGCACCGCGACCCCGGACTGTCCGGCGGCGACGACCTCGCAGTCCTCGAACACCCCGCCCGCGCCGTCGAGCACGCCGATGCCGACCCCGGCCGGATTGTCGACGGTGCAGCGGCGGACCGTGGGCCGGGCCGCGCCCCGCACCTCGATGCCGGCCGCCGAGCGGGTCACGATCCGCAGCTCCGTCAGCTCGGGAGCGCCGTCCTCGACGAGCAGCGCGGGGGCCGTCGTGTCCTGGCCCTCCACATGGAGGTCCTGGATGGTGGCGGAGGCGCGGACGGTCAGCGGCACGCCGTCGGCGGGCGCGATCCGCACGGAGCCGAGCGAGCCCTCAGGACCGCGCAGCGTGACGGCGCGCGCCACGATGAGATTCTCCCGGTAGGTGCCGGGGGCGACGGTGAGGATGTCGCCGTCGCCGGCCGCCTCCAGGGCGGCGGCGAGGGAGGCGTACTCGCCCGTGCGGCGCCGCCAACGCGATGTTCCGGAGTGCGTCACCTGGACCGTGCCCTGTGCCATGGCGCTGTTGTGCCCCCACCTCGTGCGTGTGCGCGTGTTGTGCCGTCCCGGGCGCCGGCCCCGGACCCCCGGTCGCAAGGGCGGACCGGGCGGCACCACCGTAGCGCGCATGACAGGCCGGAGTTGACGCGAGAGGCCGCTCTCGGACGGGACGTCGTCCCCGCGTTCCGCGGGGGGAACCGGCACGGGGCCCGGACAGCCCGCCAAGATCCAAACGGGAGGCCCCGGGGAGGGCGGCGGAAGCGGCGTGGTCCGCCGGGAGGCCGGGCGGAACTTTCCCCACCCGGGCCCTTGGCCACCGGCTTCAACTGCCGGCGCCGGTGCGGCCCCAGTCGGGCCCGGCATCGGCCCACGCGCGGTCGAGCCGCTCGTGCCGCCG
The DNA here is from genome assembly GCF_042890865.1 of Streptomyces sp. NPDC002018. NCBI lineage: Bacteria > Bacillati > Actinomycetota > Actinomycetes > Kitasatosporales > Streptomycetaceae > Streptomyces > Streptomyces sp. NPDC002018. Next base: position 56,948 of record NZ_JBIASO010000008.1, on the reverse strand, counting down.
CAGTACGAGGCGCCATACGATCAGCCGCCTGCCGCACTCGGCCAGACCGGCGGCCAGTACGGCGACGCCGAACCCGGCCAGCATGGCGTGGGTGCGCGCGCTGTCCGCGTTCATCGGGGGCCTCACCGGCCTGCCGCGCTCATCGGCCCATATCCCGAAGGTGTCGCCCGGCCGGGGTTCGCGTGAGGGTGCGGAGAGGGGAGCCGTGTGCGAACTGCCGTCCACCGCCCGCCAGGTGGCGATCACCCGGCTGCCCGTGTCGTGCTCGGCGGTCGACTCGGCGTCGAACGCGACGGCATGGCGCTCCGTGGAGCGGCCGACGACCGTGGCGGTCGTCCGGTGCCGCTGGTCGTGCTGGTGCCTGACCGTCTCCCGCAGTGACGCGTCGACGGCGTTCCCGCAGAGCCAGCCGACGGCGGGGGCGGCCAGGGCGATCAGGCCCACCGCCACGAGCGCGGCCCATGCCTCGACCAGATCGGTCGTTCTGCGCAGGGGGTTGCGCCGCCAGCGCCAGAGTCCCAGTATCGTGCGCACCGTTCCGCACCCCCTTCCGTGTCCGTTTTAGCCGCGGGCAGCACGGTTTACGCGTGATGAGTGCGAAGAGAGAGCAAGCTCACTTCGTTGTCCCTTGCACTCAAAGCGGTCAAAGCCGGGTGTACCGATCCGGGTGCCCGCGTGTGCCGGGCCGATGCGCCCGGAGTGCCGCCCGAGCCGGGCGCGCGCGGGGCACGGGGAGCCCGCGGGGCGGTCCTGGACCGGACACGGCAGCCCGCGGGGCGGGCGCGGACGTTCCTCCGTCACTCCTCGGCCGGACCGGGGGTCCTAGGCGGGGCCGTTTACCGGTCGAGCACCGTGAACGGATCGCCCACCCGGAGCGTGCCGGTGGACTCGGGGACGAGGTTCTGCCCGAAGATCAGCCGACCGTTGAACCGGCGGTGGCGGCCGAGGGTGTGCAGCGGCTCCTTGCCGCGCTCGGCGGTCCGCTGGTCCGTGGTGGTGACGACACACCGTCCGCAGGGCTTGGCGACCCGGAAGGACACGTCTCCGACGGCGACGCGCCGCCACTCGTCCTCGGCCCAGGGCTCCGTACCCGCGATGACGAGATTCGGCCGGAACCGGTCCATCGGCAGCGGTCCCTCGTCCGCGTGATCCCCGTCCGCGATCAAGGAGTTGAGGGCGTCGAGCGAGGCGAGCGTGGTGACCAGCAGGGGAAAGCCGTCCGCGAAACTGACCGTCTCCCCGGGCCGCGCGAACAGCGGGTCGACGGGCCGGCGCGAGTCGGGGGCGTCGAGATGGACGAGCCTGACCTCCTCCCCGAGGTAGGTGCTCGCCCAGTCGTGCGCCTCGCTCCCCGCGGGCACGGCTTCGACCTTGGTCCCGAAAACGTCCACCACGACGGTGCCGCCCGGCCCCGGCCCCGGCCCCGCGACCGTCGGCGGATCGAGGACCGACAGCGGCCCATCGGCCGTCTCCCTCTCCGGCCCCGGCTCCCGTACCGGTAATGGCGCCCGTACCGTCAGCGGCTCAACTCCGGGCGCGTACAGCCGGATTCCGCCGTCCGGCCGTGGCTCGGCGCGGGCCAGGGCAAGCCGCGGCCGCTGGCGCTGGGTGACCACCTTCCCCGTGCCGTCGATCAGCGTCCAGCGGCGGTCCCCCGCGAGCCCCCAGGGCTCGACGAGCGCGCGCTCGGGCGTACAGCCGCCCATCGACTTGACCGGATGGATCCGCAGGGCGTGCAGAACGGGCGGGACAGTCGTCTGGACCGACTGATGGACCGGCTTCGGCATGAAGCCATCCTGTCAGCAGCACCCCGCCTGTCGGGGCCCGTACCCCTGGATCCCTCCCCGGGTCACCGTGCCGGACCAACCGGACTCGTACGTTCGCGGGTCACCGCCCCACCGGTTCGATACCGCTTCGATACCGCGTGGATCAGTACCCCCGGGGCTGGTACGGCCGGTTGTACGGGTCGTCGTACTGCGTGGGCGGCGCGGGCGCCGGGCGCGGAGCCGCGGGACGCATCGCCTCGTACCCCGTACCGGGCACCGGACGCTGCGGCTGGGGCTGCGGCTGCGCGGCCGGGTAGCCGCGCTGCGGCATCTGCTGCGGTATGTACGGCGCGGGCGCCTGCTGCAACGGCATGGGCTGCTGCGTCGGCTGCTGCTGGTAGCCGTTGTAGGACGGCGTGGGCTGGGAAGGAGCAGCGGGAAGGGCGGGCAGCGCGGAGGGCAGAGCCGGCAGATAGCTGTTGCCCGAGTCATAGGCGGAAGGCACTCGGATCGGGGCGATCTGAGGCGTGCCCCGCTCCGCGACCAGGGAGTCGTAGATCGGGGTGTCCGGGAACGACGGCGCGGTGTAGTAACCGCCGCCGTAGGTGGCGCGGGGGGAGGTCATAGAACATAAGTTAAGCCCACGATGTGCCGGTTGGCGAGCCCCGTTTGAAGTGCTTCTTGTGTGTGGATAAGAAGCCTCGGGTCAACCTTCCCCTCGACGCGGAGCGGGGGCAGCGTGACTCGATCCTTGGGCAGCAATACGCCCGGAACATCGGCGAAATGTTCCATGATCTGATCCCACAGACCGGACGAAGTCCACCGGCGCCACGTTCCGACAACCGTTTCCCACGGACCGTATTGCTCGGGCAGCTCCCGCCACGAACACGCGGTACGAGCCTTGTGCAGGATGGCCTCCAGCATCAGCCGCGGGCCCTTCCCCTGCTTCCGGGGCCGGGGCCCCGCCAGGGGCAGGGATTCCACCAGCGCCCATTCGGAGTCCGTCAGGAAAGGTACGGGCCGCTTGCGCGAGCGGAACCATGCGACAACCTGATCATCCCTCCTTGTACGCGGAGGGACCGGGCCAAGGATCGTGACTCGAATGTCCAGCAGTTCGAGCACTTCGGTCTGCTCCTGCGCCTGCATGTCATGCAGCCGCTCTCGGGCCATGTCGGCCAGGGACTGGAGATCCCTGGCCCGCTGGCCGGCGGCCAGAGACTCGTCACGCCAGCTTTTCGCCTCCGTGAGAAGCCCCTCAAGGGCCGCCCGCTCCTCCTTCAACTGCGCTGTGGCGGCCCGGATGGCGGATGAGGAGCCCATCTCCTTGGCCACTGCGACTGTGGTCGCGGTGATGGCGGTGTCGAGCCCGGCAATCTGCCGCTCCAGATCCTCCACGCGAGCCGCATGGTCTGCGCCGCTGCTCTTCGAAAGACCAACCCAGTCTTCTGCCATGGCGCTCAGGCGTCCAGGGTCTGCGAGCAACGCGCAGACCTCTGTCCAGACTCGCTGCTCCAGTGCGCCGGCGCCGATCTGCGCGCAGTCGCACCGCTTGTCCCCAGGAAACTTCTCACTCTTCCCCGAGCACCGATAGATCCGGTTCTCCTGCTGCTTGCGGTCGCTGCCGGTGTAGTGCTTCCCGCACAGGCCGGTTACTCGCTTCGTCAGCGGATGCGCGCTGTTCAGCTCGCGCGGTCCGCGGGCTCCGCGAGCAAGCGCGACATTGAGCTGAAGGACCTGCTCCGGAGTGAAGATGCGGTCCAATTCGATCTCAACCGTGGCCCCATAGATGGGATTGTCCTCAGCGTCGCGCTGCGTGCTGCGTGCGCCCGATGTCTCCGTGTTTCGGTAGACCCGGACGCCCTTCTGGATCACGGTGCTCTTCAGCACCTGACGAAGGCCATCACCAGACCACAGACCGCCCCTCGGGGCGAGCATGTCCAGAGCGTTCAGCGCTGCCGCCGCCTGGCGGCAGTTGAGGCGATCCTTGACGAGCAGATCCCAGGCTTTCCACAGAGTGATCAGAGCTGTCTCACAGACCAGGAGCCGGCTCAGTCCAAGTTTGCCCTTGTCCGCAATCCAGTACCCGAAAGGTGCGACGCCGCCAAAATGCCCGCCCTCCTCCGCCTTCTCCTGAATACCACCTTGCGTGCGGTCGCGGATCGACTCCCGCTCGTCCTCGGCCTTCGCCGCGTCGTCGCGCATGCGGCTGCGGCCGGTCTGAGTCGAGTTGTCGTAGTCGTTCCTGACTACGGCGACGTACACCCCAAGGTCTTCCAGATCCCAGACCCAGCGCCAGAACGCCCTGCCGGTGCGACCGATGGCGCGGCCCTCGGAGACCACCACCATGTCAAAGGGACGGGGGTCCTTGCGCACATCCGCCATCAGGCGCTTGAGGTCCGGGCGGTCCTTCGCCTCCAAGGAGCCACTGAAACCCTCGTCGGCGTACGTGCCGACGTGATCCCAGCCCTTCCGTTCAATGTGCCGGGTCGTCTTCTTCCCAGCGGCCTGGATGCCGTAGCCCTTTTTCTGTTCCTCCGTGGAGACACGGAGGTAGTCGACGGCCCGGATCGTTCGGCGTGCGGTGGATCCGCGCGCAACGGCAATCGCACTCGTGAGAGCCTTGCCCATGTCAGTCCCTTCGTGACTGGCCGGACCCCGGGGCGGTCGGACGCCGCCGGGGTCACCTGTATGGCGGATTATGCCGCCTTGTCGCCCCTATAGGGCGAGAACAGGATCTCCAGCAACCGTTCGTATGAACGGTCAGGTTCGGCGGCAGCCGTCCATGCGATATTAATCTCGGGCTCCGGGTCGTCCTTGAAGTGCTCCCGCAGCCATATGGCGGCCCCTTCGCCGGCCTTCACGCCGTCTTGCATGACGTCTCCCTACGCTGCTCTGCGGCAACGGTGGATCTGTGCCTCCGGATCGTGGAGCGGGCAGTGCCGCTCGTACCCCTGGCCGCAGAAGCGGCCGGCGCCCTTGCCGCTCTTCGTGTCCCAGGCGAGTTGCTGGCCAATGCCGCGAGCGCTGCTCGTGCTCTCCCTGCCCGGGGCTTGCGGTGGAGGCCGCGACGGCGGCGCGTGAGCCGCGCCAGCGGCATGCTGTAGATCCTGCCCCGCTCGCGTCCACCGCTGCTGGCGGTGATCATGACACGTACGGTGTGGGGGGAGGTCGCGACAGCGACCATGGCATAGCTCGGCAGTCCGCGCCCACTGCGGGGCGCGAGCAGCACAGGCGTGCCCGGATGGAGCATCACGGCTGATTCTTGCCCTTCTCGATCAGCTCATCGAGCTTGGCGAGGGCATTCTCGTTGCCGAGGTCGTAGAAGAGACGCTCGGCCTCCACGTCCGAGAGCCCCAGGGCGCTCCTGAGCAAGATCAGGGATCCACCTGATCCTGTCGTCCGCAAAGACGAACTCCGTGTCAGCGGGATAGTCGCTCCACTTGGGCTGAGCGCCCGAGAGGACGGCCGCCCAGCCAGCAATGCAGTAGGTGGTACCGCACTCGGGCTCACGATTCGCCCATGCATCCTGATTGTGGGTCTCGGGGTGCATGGTGATCTGCTCGCGCACGGCGAGCATCAGGTCCACGTTGTACTTGGTCACGGCTTCTTCCGCCCCTCCAGGATCTTCGCGCCCTTGGCGGCCTTCACGGCGATGGCTGACGACGACTTGACGCCGATCATGTGTGCGATATCGGCCTGAGTCAGGCCCGCCGCGCGGGCACTTCTGTGACTCGCCGCGCCCGGTCTTGACCTGGACGTAAATCCAGCGGCCGTCGGCCGTCTGGCCCCGGTAGTGAGCGTCGGAGACGAGATTGTTGTGGCGCACCCACGCGTGCCGGTGGCCCGGCACACCGGGAAAGTCCGGCTGCGCCGGCTCGGGGAGCGGCAGGTCCACGACCTCACTGCGCTTGGCCGCGCCTGCGGCCTCCCTGCCTTCAGGTGCTCGTGGATCAGCTTGGTACCGAGCACGCTGCCGAAGCCCGTCATGGCGCGTATGCGCGTCCAGTTCACGCCCTGCTGCTGAAGAGCGTGCAATGCCTTGCCCCACGCCAGACGGCGTTCCTCGGGCCATTTGCGGGCCGTCCTGGACAGGCGGTTACGTATCAGTGAGCGCTGATGCTCGTCCCGGCCGCCCCAGACGCCGTATTCCTCGCCCAGCGTGTCCCGTCGGCACTCGGCCAGGACGGGGCAGAAGGAGCAGATCTTCTTCGCCTCGTTCCACGCCTGCTGCGTGGCGAAGGTGGGCGGCTTGGACACCGCCATGGGGCCGGTAGTGAAGAACCGTTCCGGGTCCACCGTCCGGCAGGACGCGCGGACAATCCAGCGCCGCTCGGGGTCGTACAGGGTCACGGCGCTCTCCTCCGTTTCTTGGTCAGATGCCATGCGCCGCATGTCCCGCACCGGTAGGACGAGAACTCCCGCCGGCCGGGCTTCTTCCACAGGGCCAGAAGGGCCGCCCTGGCTTCGTAGCGGGACGCGTACGCGCTTGAGGCATGCCTCAGTCACCGGTATTCCAGATACAGGGCCACGACGAGCAGCCCGACAGCGCTGCCGATGGCGCCCTCCGCGAGGGCCCAGGCAAGACGCTTGCCGTTCGTGCGGTTGAAGGCCGCCAGATGGAAGCGGTCGCGCAGGCGACCCCAGAAATGCGAAAGGCCGCCACGAAGGCGGCCAGGGGACTTCTTGTGTGTACTCATGTCTCACTTCCAGGACTGTTGGCCATGCGGCTGAGTTCGGCCACGGCCTGTTCCATGCCGAGCCACTTGGCAAGCTCGGCAGCCGCCTCACGCAGCACCTCTGCGCGGTACGCGTTCACAAGGTCCGTCGCCCATACCGCATCGCCGCCTGCGGACTGCGGATCCCGGGTGACGATCTCGAGCAGCTCCTCGTGTGCGCTCACGTCGACACCTCCGGGTCGATCCGGTCGGCGGCCTGGGTGAGGGTGGTGGTGCGGGCCTGCTCCAACTCGGCACGCAGGCGGGCGTTCTCGGCTTCCGCCCGAACAGCCACATCGCGCTCTTCGTCCAGCGCCTTGTGCACGCCGTTCAACTCCCTGTCCGCCACGGCGAGCACGGCGTCGACCATGTGCCGCCCGCCGTCCAGAACCCAGCCGCTGGCGCCGTTGATCGCCGCCATGTACCGCTCACGCCGGGCAGACGGGTCGTACCCCAAAATCGCGGGATCCCCATGCTTCGGGCAGTCCTGCGCGGGGCCGTCGTAGTCCTCCGGCGAGCGGAGGACGCACGGACAGTCCTCGTCGGCCCGACGACGCAGCTCGCGCCGAAGGCGCTCGTTCTCCTGGACCAAGCGCGAGCCCTCGCGGAGCTTCGCGGCGTCCTCGCCGCGCTTGAAGGCGGCCTCGATGTGGGGCATGACGTCCTTCAGGACGTGATCACGAAGGCGATGTACTTCTTTGGCTCCGCCGCAGACCATGTGCAGGCCGATGGCCACCTCTATGTCGCGGCTCAGTTCGGCCTTCCAGGCCGGTTGGGACATGTGTCCTCCCATGACAAAGCCCCCAGCGGATGCCAGGGGCGAGGTGTTTGTGCAGGTCAGGCTGCTAGGAGCATTTGGAAACGGATGACACCTGGCACGATGTGCCGGTTGGGGAGTCCGATAAGGGGGTTCTTTCGGGAGCTCTGGGGGACTAGGCCATGTCTGACAATGATCACGATGCTGGTTGGCGGAGCCACAGGATGAGCGAGGCGAGTTCGAGTCCGGCCCGGTAGCGGGTGGCGAGTTTGTCGTAGCGGGTTGCGACGGCACGGAACTGTTTGAGCCGGTTGAAGCACCGTTCCACGACGTTGCGGTGCTTGTATGCCTCTTTGTCGAAGACGGGCGGACGGCCTCCCCGGGAGCCTCGGCGGAGCCGGTTGGCCTGCTGGTCTCGACGTTCCGGGATGGTGGCGGCGATGCCGTGGCGTCTGCACCACGCGCGAATGGCCCGGGACGAGTACGCCTTGTCGTCCAGGACTCTGTCCGGGCGGGTACGGGGCCGGCCCCTGCCCGCCCGTGGGATGCGGACGGCGTCCATCACCGCTTCGAACATGGTGGCGTCGTTGACGTTGCCCGGCGTGAGGACCAGGGCGAGCGGGAGGCCGCGGCCGTCGACGGCCAGGTGGACTTTTGTCGTCAGACCGCCCCGTGACCGGCCGAGGGCCTGCCGCGCCGCCGAGCGTTCCGAATCCGCCAGTTCGTCCCCGTCGGCTTCCCCTTTTTGCGGGCGCCGGCGGCGTGCTGATGCGCGCGGTTGATCGTTGAGTCCACAAAGATGGTCCATTCCACCTCGCCCACCGCGTCGTTGCGGGCCTGGACGTGCTCCAGCAGCGTCGCCCAGGTGCCGTCCGCCTCCCAGCGGGCGAAGCGCTCGTAGACCGTCTGCCAGGGGCCGTACCGTTCGGGCAGATCCCGCCACGGCGCACCCGTGCGCAGCCGCCACAGCACCCCGTTGACCACCTGCCGATGCTCCCTCCACGGCCGCCCGCACCCATCAGCCCGAGGAAGCAGCGGCTCTATCCGCTCCCACGCCGCATCCGTCAACTCTCCACGACCCGCCATGACATGCATCATCCCGGACGGCGACATGGGCGCCGCCGCAGAGCCCCGAAGATCATTCGTCAGATGCGGCCGAGGGCCGATAGAGACATCCCTGGGCCTTTGTTCAGCGGTGGCTATGAGCGGGAGGCGCGGGCTGGCCGAGGGTCGCTTGCGACTCGTCGACGAGTCCGGTCAGGCGCGCGACCTCGGTGTCGGTCAAATGTTCGGCAACCTCGGAAGCTGTGATGTTGGACCGGAGATGGTCGGTACTGCTCGTGCCGGGGATGACGACTATGGAGGGCGAACGGCGCAGCAGCCAGGCCAGTGCGATCTGGGCAGGTGTGGCACCCAGGCGCTCTGCCGGGCCGGTTAGCTCCTGGTGGTCGCTCAGCAGCCCAGCGGCCAGCGGGAAGTAGGGGATGAAGAGGATGCCCTGGGCCTCGCAGTCGGCGAGGACCTGGACGCCGCTGCGGTCAAGAAGGTTGAAGCGGTTCTGCACCGCCGCGATGGGGGTCATCTGCTGGGCGCGGGCCAGCATCTGCGGGGACGCGCCGGACAGGCCGATGCGTCGGATCAGTCCCTGGTCTCGCAGCTCGACGAGTGCGCCGAGGGACTCCTCCAGCGGTACGTCCTGGTGCGCGCCGGGGGTGTCGCCGACGAGTCGGAGGTAGGTCAGCTCGCTCCTGTCCGTTCCCATGTCGGTAAGGGCCTCGTGGATCTGCCGCCGGATCGTCTCCGGGCGGCCGTCGACGACCCAGGACTTGTCCGGGCCGCGCTCTGCGCCGACCTTGTTGCCCACGATCACGCCCTCGGGGAGCGGTCCCAGTGCCTGCCCGATCAGCTGGTTCACCGTTCGCGGCCCGTAGGCGTTCGCGGTGTCGAAGAAGGTCACGCCCAGTTCTACGGCCAGGCGCAGCACCCGCCGCGCCTTCTCCGTGTCGTCCGGGAATCCCCAGACCTTAGGGCCCGCGAGCTGCATGGCGCCGTATCCCACACGATTCATCGACCTCTCCTGCCGTATCACTGCAACGGTATTTTCCGTATCGCTGTGCGAACCAGTGATACGCCTTATGCCGTAGCATTGCAACCGTGGATGATGCGAAGACCCGCAGTCGCCGGCAGATCTTGGAAGTGGCAGCCGAGCTCTTGGAACGGGAGGGTGCCCAGGCGCTCTCCACCCGCGCCGTCGCAGCGGCGGCAGGCATCCGCGCCGCCTCCTTGTACCAGCTCTTCGGTGACAAGGACGGGCTCCTCTCAGCGCTGGCCATCCACGCCTTCGACCTTTACTTGGCGCAGAAGCACACCTTGTCGTCGAGCGGCGACCCGGTCGACGACATGCGCCGCGGATGGGACATGCATGTCGAATTCGGCCTGAAGCACCCCGCCCTCTACCTGCTGATGTACGGCACCGACCGCCCCGGCCGCCGCCCACCTGCCGCGCGGGAGGCTCAGGAACTCCTTATGACGTTCCTCGGCCGCGCCGCCTCCGACGGCCGCCTACGGGTACCGCCCGTCCTTGCCGCCCACCTCACGCTGGCAGCGGTGACCGGCGTCACGCTCTCCCTAATCGGCATCCCCGAGAGCGAACGCGACCCAGAGGTCTCACCACGCATGCGGGAAGCACTCATCGACGCCCTGACCACCGACACGAGCCCAGCCCCAGACTCCACCCTCGCCGCTCGCGCCCTCGCGCTCGATGCCACCCTCAACGGGGCGGATCCAGCTACCGTCCCGCTCCGCCCCGTCGAGACCGCACTCCTGCAGGCCTGGCTCCAGCATCTCGCAAACTAGGACGAGCCGGGACCTCGAAGGCCATTTGTCAGACACGGCCTAGCGGGGGGTTACCGGCGGGTCTCGCGGGGTCCGAACGGCGCTCCTACGATTAGGTTTGGCGGCACGAAATCTTCGGCCGCCGCGACGCGTGATGGGGGCGAGCATGTCCATGCTTAAGGGAGCCAATCTGCCGGTACCGGCGCCTGCCGTCCGAGTCGAATTGGGGTGGCGTTCGGGGCCCGGCGTACCGGATGTCGACGCGTCGGCGCTGCTGCTCGTCTCGGGGAGGGTCCGCTCCGACGCGGACTTCGTCTTCTACAACCAGCCCGTCCACACGTCGGGCGCGGTACGCCACGAGAGCAAGTCGAGCGGGGGAGCCGGGGTCACGGACACCCTCACGGTCGATCTCGCGCGCGTGGAGCCGGCGGTCGAGCGGATCGTCCTCGCCGCGTCGGCCGACGGCGGCACCTTCGGCCAGGTGCCCGGCCTGTGCGTACGGGTGCTGGACGCGGCGGCGGGCACCGAGATCGCGCGGTACGACAGCCAGGACGCGACCGTCGAGACCGCGTTCGTCCTCGGCGAGCTGTACCGCCGCCAGGGCAACTGGAAGTTCCGCGCGGTCGGCCAGGGATACGACAGCGGACTCGCGGGCCTGGCAGCGGACTTCGGTATCTCGGTCGACGAACCGCGGCAGTCCGTGGCCCCGGCGCCCTCCACGTCCACGACGGCCACGGTGCCCACGGCTCCCGCCCGGACGGCGCCCCCGGCCCCCGCGTCGGCACCGCGTTCGGGGCCCGCTCCCGCCCCGACCTCCGCTCCCGCCCCGGCTCCCGTGCGGCTCACCAAAGTGACGCTGACCAAGGAGGCCCCGAGCGTCTCCCTCGCCAAACAGGGCGGCAGCTCCGGCATGATGCGCGTGAACCTCAACTGGCAGGTGCGCAAACAGTTCAAGGGCTGGGGCGCCAAACTCGGCCGGGCCGTCGCCATGCATGGTGATCTCGATCTCGACCTGTGCGCACTCTATGAACTCACCGACGGCCGCAAAGGGGTCGTCCAGGCGCTCGGCAATGCCTTCGGCGCGCTCAACCAGCCGCCGTACATCCATCTCGACGGCGACGACCGCACCGGTGGGAGTGCCAGTGGTGAGAACCTCACCATCAACCTCGACCACAAGGACCGACTGCGCAGGATCGTCATCTTCGTGACGATCTATGAAGGCGCCCGCAGTTTCGCCGATCTTGACGCGACGGTCACTCTCCAGCCGCAGCACGGCGCCCCGATCGACTTCTCACTCGGCGAATGCACGGTGCCCTCGACGGTCTGCTCACTCGCGCTGATCACCAATACCGGCTCGGACCTCGTCGTCCAGCGGGAAGCGCGCTTTCTCGTACCGGAACGCGGCGTCAGCCCGCAGCGGACGATCGATTACGCGTATGGCTGGGGCATGAACTGGACGCCCGGCAGGAAGTGACCCGCGGACGACGCCGTGCCGACAGGGGCGTACGCGTGACGGGATACGGGATACGGCAGAACTGGCGACGGAGGGGTACAGAACAGAGGGGTACAGAGAGGCAGGAGCGGGCAAGAGGCGAAAGCCGATGGGACGGCGGTAGCGGTCAGCGGTCCGGGGCGGCCCGGGGACGGGTGTACGTACGCCCCTTCCAGGCGGCGCCACGGCCCCGGTAGTGCTGGACGGCGGAGTCGACCGTCATCAGCAGATAGAGCGACGCCGTGAAGGGCAGCAGCGGAGCCAGCCAGAGCGACTGCCGGTAGTAGCGCAGCATCGGGATGTACGTCGCCGTCATCACCGCCCACGCGGCGAAACCCAGCCACCCCGCCGCCGTGTCCCCGCCCAGCACACCCGCGCCCAGCGCCACCGGCGGTGTCAGATAGATCAACGCGAGACCCGCCACCGTCCCGAGCAGCACCAGCGGATTGTGTCTGAGCTGTGCGTAGGCGCTGCGCGAGACCATCCGCCAGAGATCGGCCAGCCGTGGATAGGGACGCACGCTGTCGACCCGTTCCGCGAGACCGAGCCAGATCCGGCCCCCGCTGCGCCGCACCGCCCGTGCCAGTGACACATCGTCGATCACGGCCTGGCGGATCGACTCGGGCACCCGCGCGCGGACGGCGGCCTCCGTACGGAGGAGGACACAACCGCCCGCCGCTGCCGCCGTACGGCCACCGGGACGGTTGACCCAGCGGAACGGATAGAGCTGCGCGAAGAAGTACACGAAGGCCGGTACGACGAGCTTCTCCCAGAGACTCGCCACCCGGAGCCGCGCCATCTGCGAGACCAGATCGAGGTCCCGTGCCCTGGCGGCGGCGACCAGTTCCCGCAGACTGTCCGGCTCATGGGCGATATCGGCGTCCGTCAGCAGCAGATAGTCGGGATCGTGGGCGCGCGCCAGCGCGATGCCGTGGCGCAGCGCCCACAGCTTTCCGGTCCAGCCGGGCTCCGGCTCACCGGGCGAGGCCACCGTCAGGGGCAGCCCGCCCAGCCGCTCGGACAGTTCACGGGCGAGCGCGCCCGTACCGTCCTCGCTGCCGTCGTCGATCAGGAAGATCTCGGCCTCGCCGGGATACACCTGCGCCAGCAGGGACGGCAGACTCTCGGGGAGCACCGCCGCCTCGTCCCTGGCGGGTACGACGACGGCGACCGACGGCCAGCAGGCACGGGCCTCGTCGATGTGGTACTCCTCATGCTCGGGGAGCCGCTGGTCCGTACGCCAGAAGAACCCCTGACCCAGCAACAGCCAGCCCCATATGGCCAGCGAACCCACGGCGATCCAGGCAACGGCGCTCATCCGCCGCAGTCTGCCCCACATCACCGGGACCGCACACGCTGTCGACTATGGTGACCGGGTGAAGATCGCGCTCATGGACTCAGGCATCGGGTTGCTCGCGGCCGCCGGCGCGGTACGGAGGCTGTGCCCCGAAGCCGATCTCGTTCTCTCGTCCGACCCGGACGGGATGCCCTGGGGACCACGTACTCCGCGGGACGTCACCGCGCGCGCTCTCCTCGTGGCGCGGGCCGCGGCGGAGCACCGGCCCGACGCGCTGATCGTGGCCTGCAACACCGCGTCCGTGCACGCCCTGCCCACGCTCCGCGCCGAACTGGAGCCGGGGCTGCCGGTGATCGGCACGGTCCCGGCGATCAAACCCGCCGCGGCTGGTGGCGGGCCCCTCGCTATCTGGGCGACCCCGGCCACCACGGGCAGCCCGTACCAGCACGGCCTCATCCGTGACTTCGCGCCGTCCGTCGGTGTCACCGAGGTGCCCTGCCCCGGACTGGCGGACGCCGTGGACCATGCCGACGAGGCCGCGATCGACCGCGCGGTGGCCGCGGCCGCCGCGCTCACCCCGCGCGAGGTGAGAGCCGTCGTCCTGGGCTGCACCCACTACGAACTGGTGGCGGAGCGTATTCGTACGGCTCTACGGCGGCCCGGTCTGCCGGACGTGGTCCTGTACGGCTCGGCCGACGCGGTCGCCGCGCAGGCACTGCGCAGGATCGGCGCTCGCACCGGCTCCCGCACCGGCACCGGGACCGCTGCGGTGGACGGGGGTGACGGCCGTGACGGCCAGGGCGACGACCGGGTCCTGGTGAGATCGGTCACTCCGACGGAGCTGTCGGAGCTATCGGAACTGTCGGATCCGACAGATCCGTCGGGAAGCCCTGTGGGCGGTCCCCTGGACGGTTGCGCGAGCACTTCGCCGGGCCTTCCCCCGGGCCGCCCCTCGCGCGCACGGCTCACCGTGCTGCTCAGCGGACGCGAGTCCGTGCTCCCGGAACCCGCGCTCGCCTACGCGGAAGGCCGACTGCTCGCCGCCCTCGGCCAGGTGCGCTGACCCGAACGGAGCATGCCCCCGTGGCGCCTCCGAAGTACGTCCGGAGCGCCTGCTGGACGTCGGCGCGACGCGTAGCGGACGCGCGCCCACCGTGTACGCGCCCCGTCCGGAGTACGTGGAGGACCCGTACGGAGCGCGTACGGGGTAACGCCGCATCAGGTGGCGGAGGGACTTCCCACGGATCGGAACCTGGGTACTCTGCAAGACATGAGGGAGCACCCCCGGCATGAGGGCCACGCCGATGAGCCCTTGCCCGACACCTGGACAGGCCGCGCCACCAACCGTGCGCAGTGGCTGCTGGCCGCCGCCGGCGCCGCGTGTATCGCGCTGGGGATCGTGCTGGCCGTGGAATTCTCCTGGTCCTCCGGATTCGCCGCCCTGCTGATGTCGGTCGTCGGCTGTGTGACGGCGGGACTGCTGATCCTCTTCGGGACCCTGGCGTTCGTCCATGTCGCCGTCAGGGTCGAGGGGGACTGCCTGGAGGTGCGCTGCGGTCATATGGGTCTGCCGCGCCGCCGCATCCTGCTCGCCCATGTCGTGGACGCCGACTTCGCGCCGAGGGTCACCCCGCGCCAGTGGGGTGGCTGGGGGTACCGCTGGCGCCCCGAGATGGGTACGGCGGTGGTGGTGCGCCGGGGTGAGGCCCTGGTGCTCAAGCTGGGTGACGGCCGGATCTTCACCGTGACGGTGGACGACGCCGAGTCCGCGGTGCGATTCATCCGCAGCCGCCTTCAGCTCGCGCCCAGGTCCAACGCGGCGGGCATCTGACCGACGGCGCCCGACGCGTCCGCCGCCCCCGCCCCCGCCCGCTCCGTATCCCTTGTCGGTCCGTTACCGGGGCCATTGCCGGGCCGCCCTTCGGGGCCGACGCGCCAGGATTCGTGGCGGCCCGGCGGCCAGTAGTGCTTTGTCAGGTGGTGTCGTAGCCCTGGCGTCAGGTCTCTTCGGCCGGTGCCGATGTGAGGGAGGACACAGGCACGGGACCCATGCGCCCGGCGTCCGGTCTCGCCGTGGCCAGCCCCGCGAGCAGGCCCGCGCCCGCGGTCACCGGGGTGAAGCTCAGCGCGTTGCCCACGCTTGCGACCGCCGCCAGGGCCGTCAGCGCGGCCCCGGCCGTGAGGACCACCGGGGTGGAGCACGCCGAGCGCGCCAGTCCGTACAGCAGCCAGCCGAACACGGCGCCCAGCAGCAGAAGCCCCACCACCCCCTGCTCCGAGGCCTGCTGGAGCGCCGCCGAGTGCGGAGTGCCGTCGCTGTCCAGCGACCGGGTCACCGTCGGACTGAGATCACCGAAACGGTCGGGCCCCGAGCCCAGCAGGGGGTGCTCCTTCGCCAGTTCGGCCGCGTCCTGCCACAGCGCCACCCGGTGCTGGGTGAGCTGCCCCTCCAGCGAGGCCGAGAGACCCTCGGGGAGCGCCTGCTCCGCCACCGCCCAGGAAGCGCCCACGACCAGCGCCGTGACCAGGGCGAGCCCGGCGAGACCGGCCGTCCGGTGCCGTGTCCTGGCCGCCGCCGGCGTACACAGCAGCACTCCGAGCACCGCGACGAACCCGGCGACGGAACCGAACAGCAGCGCGGCGCCCGCGATCGTCACCGCCAGCAGCCGGAGGGCGATCCGAACGGATGAACGGCCGACCGCGTTCGCGGCGCAGCAGGTCGCCCCCGCCGCCAGTACGAGCAGTGCGGCCACCGCGCCCGTGTCACCCGGGGGAGTGCCCACTGTTACGGCCGTACCGAATCCCTCCTGGCTTGATGCGATCGCCGCCGCGAGCGCGGCGACCGCCATCACGGAAGCCGTCGCGACCGGCGCCAGGGATCCGCTGATCCGCCCGCTGGCGTAGCCCGCCGCCACGGCGAGCACCGCCAGCAGAACCCCTTCGGGCCTGCCGTCCGTTCCTGCCGCGCTGATCAGCGCCCATACCGCGCAGCCGCCGAGGACCACGGCGCCGATGGCATCGGGCGCGCCCGCGCGTTCCGGTACGACTGATCGTTCCACCGGCGGTTCCGCTGGTGCGGCCATTCCGACGCCCCCGACCTCTGACGGGCCCCGTCCACAACCGCCGGATCCGGCCATGTTACAAGGGCTGGCGACACGGTAACGGCAGGGATGGCGATGTGTGGAGGGATTGCGAAGGTACGCCGCTTTATGGGGCGGCGTACGCGGGGGTGCGCGCCCCGTCACGCGCTCACAGCGCGCCGGTCCCGAGGCGTTCCCGGCATGTCCCGGCTCGTTCCCGACCGCTTCCCTGCCCGGACCCGACCATGCGCGCCGCGCCGGACGTACGCGTGCGGAGCCCCCCGCCGGGCACGGTTCGGCCGTCGGACACTGCTCGTCACCCCGCGCTCGCTCCGGTAGGTGTCGCGTATGTGTCGCGCACGTACGCGCCGGGCCGTCACACGCCGGGCCCTCACCTGCCGCTCCCGTACACGCAGCTCCCGCGCCGGGCCCGTACGCGCTGCTCCCGTGGGGTGCCGGGCCCGTACGCGCCGCTCCCGTGCGTGCCGGGTACGCGCTTTCCTGCGCGTCGGAGACCGTTCCCGTACGTGGCGGGCCGCGCTCCCCTTCTCACAGCGGCCCACCGTAGACTCCGCCGGGTGAGCGCCACCATCACCACCGTCGAGCCCACTCCGCCCGCCTCGGCCCCCCGCGGCCGTGGCCTGCTGCGACGGTTCATCCGGCCGGGCGCGGCGGCGCTGTCCGGCGTCCTGCTGTTCGCGAGCTTCCCGCCCCGCACCCTGTGGTGGCTGGTACTGCCCGGCTTCGCCCTGCTCGCCTGGAGCCTGTACGGCCGCAGGCCGCGCGCGGCTCTCGGCCTCGGCTATCTGGCCGGCCTGGGCTTCCTGCTGCCGCTCCTGGTCTGGACGGGAGAGGAGGTCGGACCGGGACCATGGCTCGCGCTGGTCGCGCTCGAAGCGCTCTTCATCGCTCTCACCGGCGTCGGGATCGCCGCCGTGTCACGGCTGCCCGGGTGGCCGGTGTGGGCCGCGGCGGTGTGGATCCTCGGCGAGGCGGTCCGCGCGCGGGTGCCGTTCGGCGGATTCCCCTGGGGCAAGATCGCCTTCGGCCAGGCGGACAGCGTCTTCCTGCCGCTCGCCGCCGTGGGCGGCACCCCGGTGCTCGGCTTCGCCGTCGCCCTGTGCGGCTTCGGTCTGTACGAGGCGGTACGCCAGGTCCTCGCGTACCGCAGGACCGGAACGGTTCCGCGCCGCGCCGCGGCCGTCGCCGCGCTCGCCGTCCTCGCCCCCGTCACGGCGGCACTCGCCGCCCTGCCCCTGGTGGACGACTCGGCCGAGGACGGCACCGCGACCGTCGCCGCGGTCCAGGGCAATGTGCCCAGGGCGGGCCTCGAATTCAACGCCCAGCGCCGCGCGGTCCTCGACAACCATGTCCGCAGGACGCTTCAGCTCGCCGCGGATGTGAAGGCGGGCAAGGAGCCCCGGCCCGACTTCGTCCTGTGGCCGGAGAACTCCTCCGACATCGACCCCTACCGCAACGCCGACGCCCGGGACGTGATCGACCAGGCCGCCAGGGCGATCGGCGTACCGATCTCCGTGGGCGCCGTCGTCACCCCGGACACCGGACCGCTGCGCAACACCCAGATCCTCTGGGACCCGGAGCGCGGTCCGACCGTCACCTATGACAAGCGGCAGATCCAGCCCTTCGGTGAGTACCTCCCGCTGCGTTCCCTCGTACGGATGATCAGCCCCGGCTACGCGGACATGGTGCGCCGGGACTTCGGCCGGGGCGGCGAGCCGGGTGTCTTCGATCTCGCGGGCACCGATGTCGGGCTCGCCACCTGCTACGAGGCGGCGTTCGACTGGGCGGTGCGGGACACCGTCAGCCACGGCGCCCAGCTCATCTCCGTCCCCAGCAACAACGCCACTTTCGGCCGCAGCGAGATGACCTACCAGCAACTGGCGATGTCGCGCGTGCGGGCCGTGGAGCACAGCAGGACCGTGGTCGTCCCTGTCACCAGCGGGGTCAGCGCGATCATCCAGCCGGACGGCAGGATCATCCGGAAGTCCGGGATGTTCACGCCGGACGCGCTGGTCGCCAAGGTCCCGCTCCGCTCCTCCCTGACCCCCGCCACCCGCCTCGGCACGCTGCCCGAGGGCCTGCTGGTGGCGGTCGCGGTGGGCGGTCTCGGCTGGGCGACGGCCCGTTCCGTACGCAACAGGAGGACCACGACCGCGGATTGAAGGTGCCCTGCCGAGGCAGGTCGGGGCCCCGCCCGCGATCCCGGCGGCCGGTCGGCCGCGCCGGGCTTCCCCGTCGGGCGGCTATGGTCGGCGCATGGCAACCCCAGACTTCATCCGACAGATCCGTGCCACCGCGGGCCACCAGCTCCTTCTGCTGCCCGGCGTCAGTGCGATCGTCTTCGACGACGACGGGCGCGTACTGCTGGGCCGCCGCGTCGACACCGGGCGCTGGTCGGTCGTCGGCGGGATCCCGGACCCGGGGGAGCAGCCCGCGGTCGCGGCGGTGCGCGAGGTGTACGAGGAGACCGCCGTGCGGTGTGTGGCGGAGCGGGTCGTGCTCGTCCAGGCGCTCGAACCGATCGTCTACCCCAACGGCGACACGTGCCAGTACATGGACATCACCTTCCGCTGCCGTGCGACCGGCGGCGAGGCGCGGGTCAACGACGACGAGTCCCTGGACGTGGCGTGGTTCCCGCTGGACGGACTGCCGGAGCTGGGGGAGTTCGCGCTCCTGAGGATCAAGCAGGCGCTCACCGATACACCCACATGGTTCGAACCTATGCCTCCCCAGTGAAGTGTGGGTGCTGACCACATCGGTCGGGACCTGAGCGCTGCTTAGGGTGCGGAATATGACCGCGCCCACCACACCAGGTCCCGTCTCCCGGTCCGGCACCGAGAGCGTCGTCGGCCCCGGCCCCGCTTTCCCCTCCGGCAGCGCTCACACCGCTCACACCGCTCACACCGCTCACACCGCCGCGTCCGCGCTCGACGGCGTTCCCGCCGCCGCCCCGTCCGCTCCCGTCGCGCTCGACCTCGGCGGCCGTGTCGCACTGGTCACCGGCGCCGCGAGCGGTATCGGCCGGGCGTGCGCACTGCGGCTGGCGGCGGCGGGGGCCCGGATCAGAGCCGTGGACCGGGACGGGGAAGGGCTCGACAGCCTGGCCGAGGACGCCAAGGGGCTGGTGGGCGCCGTTGAACCGTGGGTCCTCGATCTCACCGACCTCGACGCGGCGGAGCGGGCCGCGGCCGGCACGGACGTTCTCGTCAACAACGCCGGGCTGCAACTGGTCCGCCCCATCGAAGACTTCCCGCCCGATGTGTTCCACACCGTTCTCACGGTCATGCTGGAGGCGCCCTTCCGGCTGATCAGGGGCGCTCTGCCGCACATGTATGGCGAGGGATGGGGTCGTATCGTCAATGTGTCGTCCGTACATGGGTTGCGCGCGTCGCCCTTCAAATCGGCCTATGTGGCCGCCAAACACGGTTTGGAAGGTCTCTCCAAGACCGCAGCGCTGGAGGGGGCCTCGCATGGTGTCACCTCCAACTGCGTCAACCCCGGATATGTGCGCACACCACTGGTCGAGAAACAGATCGCCGACCAGGCCGAGACCCATCACATTCCCGAGGAGCGGGTGCTGGCCGATGTCCTGCTCCAGGACTCCGCGCTGAAGCGCCTGCTCGAACCGGACGAGGTCGCCGAGGCGGTCGCCTATCTCTGCACCCCGCAGGCGTCCTTCATCACCGGTACGTCGCTCGCCCTCGACGGCGGCTGGACAGCGCACTGACTCTTCCGGGCGGCCGTTCTTTCCCCATCGCTCGCGTTGTCCACAGGGCTGGCGCGGCCGGCCGTACGACGGGTAATCCTGTGTCCATGTCCCACGATCAGGCTTCCTACCTGGAACTCCTCGCACGCGGCGCCGCGGCGGAGGCATACGACCGGCCGGCGCTGCTCGCCCGTGCCGACGGCGCGGGGGCGGAGACGCTCGCCGCGCTGGAGCACGCCAAGCGGCTCGCCCTGCGGGTGCGGGCCGAGCTGGCGGAGCGGCGGCGCCGGGAGGCCGAGCTGTCGGCGCTCTTCGAGACCGCCCACGACCTGGCCGGGCTGCGCGATCTCGACGCCGTGCTCCGGGCGATCGTGCAGCGTGCCCGTTCGCTGCTGGGCACGGAGGTCGCGTATCTCTGTCTCAACGACCCGGCCGCGGGCGACACGTACATGCGGGTCACGGACGGCTCGGTCTCGGCCCGCTTCCAGCAGCTCAGACTCGGGATGGGGGAGGGGCTCGGCGGGCTCGTCGCCCAGACCGCGCGCCCCTATGTCACCGACAGCTATTTCGACGATCCCCGCTTCCAGCACACCAGAACCATCGACTCCGGGGTGCGCGACGAGGGGCTGGTCGCCATTCTCGGTGTCCCGCTGATGCTCGGCAGTCAGGTCATCGGTGTGCTCTTCGCGGCCGACCGCCATGCCCGGGTCTTCGAGCGGGAACAGATCGCCCTGCTGGGCTCGTTCGCCGCGCATGCCGCGGTGGCCATCGACACGGCGAACCTGCTGGGGGAGACCCGTTCCGCGCTCGCGGAGCTGGAGAAGGCCAACGAGATCATCAAGGAGCACAGCGCGGTCATCGAGCGCGCCTCCGACGTGCACGACCGGCTCACCGAACTCGTCCTGCGCGGTGGCGGGGTCCACGACGTGGCGAACGCGCTCTCCGAAGTGCTGGACGGCACGGTCGAGTTCGCGGGCCCCGGCTCCGCCTTCGTGACCGCCCTGGAGCTGACCGGCACGGACGGGCGTGCCAAGTGCCACGACAAGGTCTGGGGCGCCGCCGTCTCGGCGGGCGGCGAGCTGCTCGGCGCGCTCGTCCTGCGCGGCCATCCCGGGCTCGACCCCGTCGACCAGCGCACCCTGGAGCGGGCCGCCATGGTCACCTCACTGCTGCTGCTCGCCCGCCGCTCGGCGGGCGAGGCCGAACACCGCGTGCGGGGCGAGCTGCTGGACGATCTCCTCGACGCCCCCGACCGTGATCCACGGCTGCTGCGCGAACGGGCCGCCCGGCTTGGCGCGGACCTCGACGCCCCGCATGTGGTGCTGGCCGCCAGGATCGACGGCGCCCCCGCCTCCGGCACCACGGAACGGGAGACGGCCGACCGGCGCCGGCTGTGGTCCGCCGCGTCGCATCTCGCCGCCACCGGACAGGGACTGGCCGCCACCCGCGACGGAGGCACGGTCCTGCTGCTGCCGCTCGCCCCCGGCGACACGGCCGCCGGCCTGGCCCGCCGTACGGCAGGACAGCTCGGCGGGACGCTGCGGGAGCCCGTCACCATCGGTGCGTCCGCCGTCGTCGAGTCGCCGGCCGGACGGCCGGGCGCGATAGCCGAGGCATACGCGGAGGCGAGGCGCTGTCTGGACGCGCTGCGGCTGCTCGGCCGCTCCGGGGACGGCGCGGCGGCCCAGGATCTGGGCTTCCTCGGACTGCTGCTCGCCGACACCCGTGACATCGAGGGCTTCGTCCACCGCACCATCGGTGAGGTCGTGGACTACGACCAGCGCCGGAGTACGGACCTGGTCCGTACCCTCGGGGCGTACTTCGCGTGCGGTATGAGCCCGGCCCGTACGAAGGACGCGCTGCACGTCCATGTCAACACCGTGGCCCAGCGGCTCGAACGGGTCGGCAGGCTGCTCGGTCCCGACTGGCAGTCACCGGCGCGGGCCCTGGAGATCCAGCTCGCGCTGCGGCTGCACGCGATGGCCGCCGCGGGGGGGGGGGGGGCCCGGGGGGGCCCCCCCCCCCCCCGCCGGCCGCCCCCCCCGCGGCCCGGCGCCCCCCCCCCGGGGGGGGCCCCGCGGGGGGCCCCCCCGCCCCCCCGGGGGGCCGGGCGGCGGGGCCCCCCCGGGCGGCCCCGGGCGGGGCCCCGGGCCCCCCCCCCCCCCCGGCGGCGGCCATGACCCGCCTGTGCGTGCCTCCGCGCCGCGGTGTCAGGCGCGCGGGGTACGCACGGGAGCGGGGTCGGCCTGGCGCGGCGTCGGTACCTTGCCGGAGTCCGGCTCGGCGCCGACATCCGCGAGGTCACGCTGCCGGGTCTCCCGTGCGCAGACGATCGCCACAACGGTGATCAGCGCGGAGGCGATGACATAGAGGGCGATCGGCGTCGAGCTGTCGTAGTCGGCGAGCAGCGCCGTCGCGATGAGCGGCGCGGGCGCGCCGGCCGCCACCGAGGCGAACTGAGCACCGATCGACGCCCCCGAGTACCGCATCCGGGTCGCGAACATCTCGGAGAAGAAGGCCGCCTGCGGCGCGTACATCGCCCCGTGCAGCACCAGCCCGACCGTGACGGCCAGCAGCATGTTTCCGAAGCTCGCGGTGTCGATCAGCGTGAAGAAGGGGAACATCCAGGCCCCGACGCCGACCGCGCCGATCAGATACACGGGCCGGCGGCCGATACGGTCCGACAGCGCGCCCCACACCGGGATCACCGCGAAATGCACGGCGGAGCCGATGAGTACGGCGTTGAGCGCGGTCTGCTTGCTCACCTCGGCGGCGGTCGTCGCGTACACCAGGATGAACGCGGTGATCACGTAGTAGCTGATGTTCTCCGCCATCCGCGCGCCCATCGCCACCAGCACATCCCGCCAGTGGTGGCGCAGAACCGAGACGATCGGCGTCTTCTCCGTCGCGGCCTCCGCGGACTTCCGCTGTTCGGCCTGTGCCAACGCCGCCTTGAAGACGGGGGATTCGTCGACGGAGAGCCGGATCCACAGACCGACCAGCACCAGCACACCGGAGAGCAGGAACGGTATGCGCCAGCCCCATGAGGTGAAGGCGGCGTCCGAGAGCAGCGCGGTGAGCGCGGAGAGCACCCCGGTCGCGAGCAACTGCCCGGCCGGCGCCCCGGTCTGCGGCCACGAGGCCCAGAACCCCCGCCGCTCGGCGTCCCCGTGCTCCGACACCAGCAGCACGGCCCCGCCCCACTCACCCCCGAGCGCGAAGCCCTGGATGAGCCGCAGCACGGTCAGCAGCACGGGAGCGGCCGTACCGATGGTGGCGTGCGTGGGCATCAGCCCGATGGCGAAGGTCGCGCCACCCATCATCAGCAGACTCAGCACGAGCAGCTTCTTACGCCCGACCCGATCCCCGAAATGCCCGAAGACCAGCGCCCCGATGGGCCGCGCGGCGAACCCCACCGCATAGGTGAGGAAGGACAGCAGCGTCCCGACCAGCGGATCGGAGTCGGGAAAGAACAGCTTATTGAACACCAGAGCGGCGGCGGAGCCGTACAGGAAGAAGTCGTACCACTCGATGGTGGTCCCGATAAGGCTCGCGGCGACGATGCGCTTGAGCGAACTGGGCGTTGGGGGAGCGGATGCCGAGGCAGCCATGGTCACCACTTCCGAGCGGGTCCGGGGACGGTTGCTGTGTCGCCACACCGTAGGAATGCCCAGGTCAAGGGCCCATGTGGTGGGACACCATAGTTCAACCCCGAGGTGTGCGCGTACGCCCCATGCCAGCTATTAGAACTCCTAAGCAAATGATCTTTGGGGTGGTTGGATCACTCCGGGACTGTTGATCCGGGGGTGTGCGGTGGCTCGGCTGAAGCCGTGGCGTGTCGATGACGAGCTGTGGGCGATGATCGGGCCGCTCCTGCCGAAGGTGGAGCGTCGGGTCCGGCATCCAGGACGCAAGCGGCATCCGGACCGGCTGGTGTTGCAGGGCATCCTGTTCGTGTCGCATACGGGGATCGCCTGGGAACATCTGCCGCAGGAACTCGGCTTCGGCTCGGGTATGACGTGCTGGCGCCGGCTGGCGGAGTGGACCGAGGCCGGGGTGTGGCCCCGGCTGCACGAGGTTCTCCTTGCGAAACTGCGCGGTGCGAACGCCCTGGACTTCTCCCGGGCGGCGGTCGACGGCTCCCATATCCGGGCATTAAAGGGGGACCCAAGACAGGACGAAGCCCCGTTGACCGGGGCAGGGCGGGAAGCGAACACCACTTGATCACCGATGCCACCGGCATCCCGCTCGCGGTCACACTGGCCGGCGGCAACCGCAACGACGTCACCCAGCTGATCCCGCTGCTGCAGGCCGTGATGCCGGTGCGGGGCAAACAAGGCCGTCCTCGGCGTCGGCCTGACGTGGTGCTGGGTGACCGCGGCTACGACCACGACAAGTACCGCCGCCTCGTCTGGAGCCTCGGTGTGAAACCGGTGATCGCCCGCCGGGGCACCGAGCACGGCTCCGGCCTCGGCACTCAACGCTGGGTCGTCGAGCGGGCCTTTGCACACCTGCATTGGTTCCGCCGTCTGCGGATCCGCTGGGAGATCCGCGACGACATCCACGAAGCCTTCCTCGTTCTCGGATGCGCACTCATCTGCTGGCGGCGGCTGCTTTCAGCCCGCTGACAGCATCGGAACCCAGTGCGCCATCACTCGATGCAAACGCTGCTGGTGAGCCGCAATCCAGTCGTCCGGCGGGACGAGCGGCACTCTCACGGTGACCATGGATCCCGACTCGTCCTCCACCACTACTTCCGGACAGTCACGCTCGCCACTGAGCTGGATCCAGATGGAAGGCCCCCTGTCCCACTCCATCCAGGCGACGTCCTCGCCGGCGTCGAGCCTGTTCAGCGCGTCCGCCCAGCTCTCCAGTTTCGAGATGGACAGCACCAAATCGATACGGCCGGACACGAAGGGCGTCCTGACCACGATTTCGGCGTCGAGCCCGGCACTCCACCTGGGATCACGACCCAGAACGTTGACGGTGACGCTGTTCCCCTCATCATCGGCGAGGGAGATGAGCTCCCTCGGAACGATGTCGCCCATAGCTGCCCCTTCATCGGCGAGTACCGAGCGATCGTCGCCCTGTCACGAGTACGTCCGCCACTCCATTTCGTTAGGAGTTCTAAGGCGGCGTAGGTGCGAAGTGCCTCCGCGGGCCGGTCGGGTTTTGTAGTTGACACTCCAATTTTGAGGCATAGAATAGAGTGATCCCTACAAAAAGTGTGGGCGGTACGCCGCTGAGAGCGGCGCAGGAGACCATCGTGAACACGATTGACCAAGTCACCCCGCAGTCGGCGGGAGCTTTGACCTTCAGCTCCGACGGGGTTCTCTTCGTGGGCGACAGTAAGTTGGGGGCCGTCTTCGCCTTCGAGACGGACCGGAGCCAGGCTCCGGCCTCGCTCGATCCCTTCCTCTTCGAGTCGATCGACGAGAAGATCGCCGCGGCGCTGGACGTAACGGCGAAGAGCCTGGTGATGAACGGGATGGCCGTCCATCCAGTGACGCGCGAGCCGTACCTGTCAGTCGGGGTGCGTAACGGCGATCGCCTGGAGCCCGCGGTCGTGAGCGTCTCGCTGGCCGGCGAGGTCCGCCCGTTCGACCTCTCCTCGTCGAACGTGACGGTGCACCAGCTGTCCGACGTTCCCGACGAGGGCAAGACCTTCAAGTCCCGGGCCGGTACTTTCCCCATGCCACCGGCGTCCTACTTCGACGAGAAGGCGCGAACGCCGCTGCGGTCCATGACGATCGTGGACCTGAAGTTCCACGCCGGAGAGGTGTTTGTCGCCGGCGTCTCGAACCAGGAGTTCTCCTCCACGCTGCGGCGTATCCCCTACCCGTTCACCGGGGATGCCAGCGAGACCCAAGTGGAGATCTACCACCTCGCGCACGGCATGTATGAAACGCGTGCGCCGATCCGGGCCATGCAGTTCGCCACCATTGACGGCGAGGACACCCTCATCGCCGCCTACGCTTGCAGCCCGCTGGTCACCATCCCGGTCGCGGAGCTCAAGCACGGAGCGACGGTGAGGGGCAAGACGATCGGCGACATGGGCAACGGCCAGCCCATCAGCATGGTCGCCTACCGCGAGGGGGACGAGGAGAAGCTGTTCATCACCAATCTCAGCCGCGGCCCCGTCGTGGTCCCGCTCTCGGGGATCCGCTCTGCCGGAGGTTTCACCCCCGAGAACCGGCCGACCCAGGGCCCGATGCTGGACCAGTCCCCCTTCATGCCGGCCGGGCCGGTCGGCAAGCAGGTGCTGTTCGTCGGATCGTCGCTGCGGGCGGACCTGTTCAGCGACCGCTTCTTCGTCTCGCTGACCCGCTACGCGGATACCGGCGATCTGACGCTGGAGACCCTGATGGTCGCCCCGCTCCCCGGGCGGCTGGACAAGATCTGGGTGGAGATGGATTTCCCGGGCGTCGAGAGCCCGCACAAGGTGACGGCGTGAACGGCAGGCTTCAACGTTGAGTGCGCCAGAGATGCCGACCCCGACTTCCCCAGAGGTGCCGATCCGCATCTCTCCCCAAGCCGAGGTCCTGCCCGCCAACACCCTGCGTTTCTACCTACATTTTCCCAGGCCGGGAGAGGCGCACTTCGATCGTGACCGCCTCTGGCTGGTGGATGAGGAGGAACAGGCGGTGCGTGAGCCTTTCCTCGTCCTGTCCTCTGAGCTCTGGTCCGTCGACGGGCGCCGCCTGACCGTCCTGATGGAGCCAGGAAGGATCAAACGCGGTCTGGGGGCAGACCCGTCACACGAGGCGGCGCTGGTCGCCGGGCGGACGTACAGCCTCGTCGTCACGGCGCTTGGGCAGACAGCGCGCCATACCTTCCGGGTCAGCGATCCAGTGCTGGAGGCGGTCGACGAGACCCGCTGGCGTCTCGTCCCCCCGGCAGCGGGGAGCCTTGATCCCGTCGTCGTGCACTTCGACAGGGTGATGGACGCCGCCCTCTGCCAGGACGAGATCGCAGTCCTGGCCCCTTCGGGAGATGTCGTTCGGACGCGTGTGTCACTCGCACCGGACGGAACCGCAGCACGGCTCGTCCCGAGTCACCCGTGGCGCGCCGGGGAGCACCGCCTCCTAGTCTCCGAACGTCTCGAAGACGTCTGTGGCAACAGGCTGGGCGAGGCCCTGGACCACGACCTGGGAGCGGAAGGAGCACCACGCGCCGGAATGATCAACTTCACTACACGCAGCACCGTCGCGACCCCGTCCGCTCAAGCGGCGCGCTGATGCGGCCGGTACGCGGAAGGCTGCATCCGAGGCCAGGCTCCGATCACCCGCACGAGCATTCCCGGGGTGTTCGCCCCGCCGGCGACGTCGTCGACCACACCTACCGCCAGGCCATCACCGCCGCCGGCACCGGCTGCGCCGCCGCCCTGGTCGCCGAACGCCACGTGGCCGCCCTCGCCGACCACACCCCGGAAAGCAGGCCCGCCCGGCAAGACCCCGTGCTATCCCCCACGCCCTGATTTCAAAAGGGCCGGTGCGTCGGGTGTGGGCGCACCGGTCGCGGGCACGCGAACTATTGCCCCCAAGGGTGCCAATGTCCCCTCGGGGACCGGCGGCAGTGCCGCCCGGCAGCGCCCGGCCGTTCCGCCCCCCGGACGGCCGGGCGCACCACCTTCGAGGATGTGCTCAGCCCGCGGCCGGCTCGTTGCCCGAACCGAAAACCGGCACATCAGTCGGCGCCGCATCAGCCCGCACCCACAGTCACCGCACCGGGTGCCGCCACCGGCCCGCCGCATCCAGCGACACGTCCGCAGCCACCTCCCCGACCAGCACCGGCTCCACGAGCTCCAGCCGCAGCACCTCCCTGGTGTCCCGCCCTGCCGAGAACGTCCATCCCGTCCAGGATGCCCGCCCGACGGCGTGGTCAACTGAGCACCGAGCGCTCGGGCCGCCTCGCGGGGCAGCACCAAGGTACGACCGGGGTACTGCGGAGCACCACGCGCGTCCAAACGCCCCAAGAGCACCGTCGTCGGCGACGCGACCGAACCGCCGACTGCACCGACCACCGCCTCGGTCGACCCCCGTGCCCGGTACTTCCTCCAGCCCGCGGCGGCCGGGGGGCGTACTTCTGGTCCAGGCGCTTGAAGACCAGGCCCTCCATCCTCACGGCCGACCACGACAACCAGCCGTCGCCGACGGCCGAATCCGTGGTTGAGGGGCACAGCACCCACGGGGTGCGAAGCTCATACTCGGAGAACAGCGAAGCCAGCGCAGCACGTCGCGCGGCATAGGGCCGACCCGCCAGGTCTCCCTCGGCCCCAAAATGCAGCAGGTCGAACACCACGAAGTGGGCAGGCCACCGCGCGGCCAGCCTTGCCGCCCTAGTACTCCAGCGGTAGTTCGCTATCGTCGCTGGTTAGGGGCCGTTTCTCGACTGTGGCTGACTGACGGCTCATCAGGTGACGGCGCTCGTGACCGGTCGTGCGGCGTGTGTAGTGGCAGCGTTTCGCAGTGGCTTGGTGGCGTCGTCTGTAGCGGGACCAGCTCAGTGTGCGGGCGGGATGCCCGTGGCGCGCTGGGCTGGGATGGAGAGCTTCCAGGAGTCTCCGGATTTCTGCCAGGGTGAGGGGCGCGAGGGTGGGTTCATCGTTTCTTCGGCCCCCCTTTCGATCTCGGCGGCCGCCATGGCGGCGAGGAAGGCGTGCGCGAGCATGACCAGGGTGATGTGCCGGTACCAGCCGACGTAGCGGCGGACTTCGTACTGGTCCAGGCCGCATTCGTTCTTCGCGGCCTGGAAGCACTCCTCGATCGCCCACCGTGATCCGGCGATGCGGACCAGGTCCTCGACGGTGGTGCCGTCCGGGGCGTAGGCCGTAGGCGGAATCGGCGGTGACCCAAGCGATGGGCAAGGCGGAGGCCAGAGCCCGCCGCACCAGCTCCCGGGCCAGTTCACCCTTGGTCGCGAAGGTCCGCTCTTCGGGGATTTTCGCAGCCCGGCAGCGGTCCGGGTCACCCGTCCAGGACTTGGGAAGATACAGTTCCCGGTCCACCAGCGCCCTCCCCTTGTCCGAGGCGTAGGCGGCGAACACGCCGATCTGGCAATTCTCCGTCCGGCCCGCGGTGCCCGAGTACTGGCGCTGGACACCGGCAGAGGTGATGCCCTTCTTGATGAACCCGGTGTCGTCGACGATCAGGGTGCCGTCCTCGTCGACGAGCTTCTCGGCGACGTACTTCTGCAGGTCGTCGCGGAGTCCATCCGCGTCCCAGCGTGCACGGTTCAGCAGGTTCTGAAGCCCGTCCGGTGTGCTGTGACCTGCGAATTCCGCGAGTTGCCAGCCGTTTTTGCGGCCCACCGAACCCAGCAGACCACGCACATAGGCCCGCATCCGCCGACGAAGGTCCGCCCGGCTGAACCGCTGCCCCACCCGCAACAGCAGCTCTTCCAGCTCGGCCGCCCACCCCGCTGCCAGTTCTGTCTCTTCCACAACCATGACGACGAACACGCCGCACGACCGGTCACGAACTGCCGTCACCTGATGAGCCATCAGTCAGCTACAGTCGAGAAACGGCCCCTGACCAGCAACGTTAGCGAACTACCGCTGGAGTACTAGGTCGCGAATCTACCCAGAACCGAGGATCAGAAACAGCTACTGAGATCGATGATGACGAGAGCAACGGCCTGGTGCGGATTGTGCGCCGGGGCACCGCGTCGGTGGTGACCTGGCGGACGGAGCGGATGGTGCTGCCGTCGACCCCGGGCGTGGGCTTCGCGGTCTCGCTCGACTCCGCTCCGCCCGGGTCTGTGTCCGGGCGCAGCGGAGTCGGCCGGTTCACGTGACCGAGCTTCGCGCTTGCTGCTTCGCGGGCGAGATGTCAGACCGCGAGGCGGCCGCCGTCGACCGGCAGCAGCACACCATGGATGAAGCTGGCCTCCTCGGTGGCGAGGTAGGCGATGGAGGCGGCGATCTCTTCGGGCTTCCCGACGCGCCCGGCCGGCGCGCCCTTCGCAAGCTGATCCAGCGCGTCGCCCATGGGAATGGTGCCTTCGGTGCGGGTGGGGCCGGGGCTGACGGCGTTCACACGGACACCGGCGGGGCCGAACTCAGCAGCCCAGGACTTGGTCAACAGCATGAGAGCGGCCTTGCTGGAGCCGTACAGCCCCATCCCGTTCATGCCGAACTCCGACACCATGGTCGTGACGTTGACGATCGCTCCGTGGCCGCGTCCGGCCATCGCCGGAGCCAGTGCGGCCACCAGCAGATAGGGCGCCTTGACGTTGACGGCGAAGACCTCGTCGATCTGATCGGCCGGGGTGTCGGCGGTGAGGCCGAAGGGGGAGACGCCGCCGCAGTTGACGAGGATGTCGACGTGGCCGCCGCCCGCCTGGGCGGCGCGGGAGGCAAGCTCCCGCACGCTGCGCGCGTCGCCCAGATCGGCCGCGACGAAGTCCGCCGTCCCGCCAGCGGCGCGGATGCCGGCGACGACGGCCTCGCCGCGCGTCTTGTCCCGGCCGGACACGATGACGTGCGCCCCCAGGGTGGCCAGACGGTCAGCGGTGGCTTTGCCGATGCCGCTGGTGGCGCCGGTGATCAGGGCGGTGGAACCGGTCAGAGCGGTGGTCATGGGAACCTCTCGATTAGTGGAGCGAATACTCCAGACCATGCTCTGATATTTTTGGAGCGTCAACTCCAAAATCGAGTATGCTGAACCCATGGACCAGTCAACACCCGAAAGCCGGACAGACCGCACGGATCGGACCGGCGCGGTCGTCGAGGCCACGCCCCGGGCAGTGCGGAAATTCACGACGAAGGGTCTGGCAACCCGCGCTCGCATCGTCACCGCCGCCGCCGAGCTGGTGTTCGCCCACGGCGTGGCCCGCACCGGCATCGAGGACGTCCAGCGTCGAGCGGGTGTCAGCGCGTCGCAGCTGTACCACTACTTCACCGACAAGGACGACCTGATCCGGGCCGTGATCGCCCACCAGACCGACGGCATCCTGGCCGCGCAGCGACCCGTCCTCGACGAACTCGACAGCTTTGACGCGCTCGATCGCTGGCGTAACCTGCTCATCGACCTGCAAGAGCAGCGCAACTGCGTCGGCGGCTGCCCCATCGGATCGATCGCCGCCGAACTGGCCGACAACGACCCCCGCGCACGAGCGGACCTCGTCGACAGCTTCGAACGCTGGGAGGCTCCGATCCGCGACGGCCTGGCCCGCATGCGCACCCGAGGCGACCTGCGCCCCGACACCGACACCGACGCCCTCGCTCTCGCCCTGCTCGCCGCGTTACAGGGCGGACTCCTCCTCACTCAGACCCGTCGCGACACCACCCCCCTGCGCACCGGTCTCGACGCCGTCCTGGCCCACATCCGAACCTACGCAACCGAGCAGACACGGCACCGTGACCCCAGCTCCACTGGGCGCTAAATGATGTCCCCTAACTGGGTGTTGGGCAGCGTCGGGCGCTTGCCTGCTGCGCGGCTACCCGGCGAGGGCGAGGTTGTGCAGTCGGGCCACACCGAGGATGGCTTGGTGAACGCCATCTCCGCGTAAGCGGCAGTCGCGGAGGATCTTGTAGGTCTTCGTCCGGGAGAAGGCGTGCTCGACGCGGGCCCTGGCCCGTCGGTGGACGGCATTCTCGGCTTGCTGTTCAGACGTGAGGGTCTGTCTTTACGTGGCCGGTGCGGGATGAGTGCAGGGGTACCGCGATAGCCGCCATCGCCGAGGGCCGGGGCGTTGTTCACCGGGCGGTCGACGCCGGACTCCCGGTAGGCACGTGCGTCGTGTCGGTTGCCGGACAGTGGCCGTCCGGCGGTCACGACCAGCCGGGTGTTGGCGTCGATGACGATCTGGTGATTGGTGGAACAGCGCTAGTTCTTGCTGGAGGCGGCCACGCTCCTGTCGCGGGTGGGGACCAGAGTGCCGTCCACGATCAGGACCGTGTCGACGGGGTGGCGGCCCCGCGCAGGGGCAGGCGCCACAACCGGAGCGATGTGATCGATCCCCCGGTCGGCAGCTGACTTGGAGATCCCGAACAGCGGACCGAGCTGCCGCATTGTGAGGTTCGTCCGCCAGTACGCGGCCACCAGCAGTATGCGGACCTCCAGAGGCAGAGCCCAGGGCCGGCCACCGGTGAGTGCACCCCCGCCCCGACGCCTTACGAGCCGACGAGCTAGGGGCTGTTTGAGGTTCAGATCATGTGGTTGAGGTGAGGAGCTTCAGCCACATGATCGATCCGCGGAGGTGGAGTCCGGCCTTGTAGCTGTCGGGAGCTTTGTCGTAGCGGGTGGCCGGGCCGCGCCAGGTCTTGATCTTCTGGAAGCAGCGTTCGACGGTGTTGCGCTGTTTGTAGGGTTCGGGATCGTAGGTGACCGGCCGTCCTCCGGCCGGGCCCTTCTTCTTGCGGTTGGCTGCTGGTCGGTCTTCTCGGGGATCACTGCGCTGATGTGGCGCCAGCGTAAGTAGACCCGGTTGGCTCTGGAGGAGTAGACCCTGTCCGCGGCCACGGCGTCCGACCGGGTGCGGGGGCGGCCGACAGGCCCGGGGAGGCGGATCTTGTCCAGCACGGTCTGGAACTGAGGGCAGTCCGCGGCCTGGCCGGGGGTGAGCACGAACGACAGGGGAAGCCCCGTGGCGTCGACCGCGGCATGGATCTTGCTGCTCAGCCCGCCCCGGGACCGGCCGAGCCCGGCGGCATCCGCCCTGGCCCTGCGACGCCGTCGCGCTGCGGCCCGGTCCGGGTCCGGCGCGTCCGTACCACTCGCGTCCGCACAGGCCGTCGCCTCATCACCCGCAGCACGGGCGGCTGCTGGGGAAGCGGAGCCCCTTTTTCCTCGGTCAGGGCCTGTTCCAGGGCGTCCAGGGTCTCCCCGGCCACTGCCAGGCCAGCCGATTCGTGATGCGATGGCAGTAGCCCTCCGGCCGGCCGCCGAGGCCCGCCAACCAGCCCCGAACCGGCAGCAGAACCTTCACCACAACCCACTCGGCATCGCTCATGTCAGAGCTGTATCGAGGCCGGCGATCCGGCTGATCGCACGCGTTCCCGAACCTGTGGGCGAGGCAGTCACACGCAGGAGTGGACGAACTGGACCCGGCAACCGCGACCACGCGACACTTCGACAACGGGGCCTCTTGACTCTCGCTGGACTCGACAACCGCGAGCTACCAAGAGGCCCCTCTTCCATGCCCCGTCATCAACCAACTCACCCGATCTAGGACTCTGTTCGAACCCAGCCGACCACGCGAGCGGATAGAGAACAGGCAGTGAACCATGGGGGGACCGTGGGGCGTCCGGAGCGTCGGCTGGATCCGGAGGCGGGGCCGCTTGAGCGGTTCGCCTGGGAGTTGCGGCAGTTACGGGGAGCCGCGGGGGGCTTGAGTTACCGGGAGTTGTCCAGACACGCGCATTTCTCGGTGACGGCTCTGTCCGAGGCGGCCGGTGGGCGCGAAGTGCCCAGCCTGGGCGCCACGTTGGCGTACGTGAAAGCCCCCGGAGGGGACCGGGCGGCGTGGGAGAAGCGCTGGCGGCTGTTGGCCGCCGAGCTGGCGGCCGGCGAGTCCGTCGAACCTGTGGTGGCGGTGGCGGACGCGCCCTATCTGGGGCTGGCCACCTTCGAACCGGCAGGCGCCGAGCGGTTCTTCGGGCGCGAGCGGTTGGTGGGGGAGTTGTGCACCCGGCTGGCCGAGAGCCCGATTCTGGCGGTGTTCGGCGCCTCGGGGGCCGGTAAGTCCTCGGTCCTCAGAGCGGGACTGCTGCCCGCGGTGCGGGCGGGAGGTGTCGAGGGCGGCCGACACTGGCCGACCGTACTGCTGGTCCCCAGTGAGCGCCCGGTGGACGAACTGGCCGTACACCTGGCGAACCTGAACAACATCGGGGCGGGGTCACTGGCTCACGCGCTGACCACCGGACCCGAGGGAATCCGCCTGACCATCCGTCAGACGCTGAGCGGTCTGCCGGAGACGGCGCGCCTGCTGATCGTCGTCGACCAGTTCGAGGAGGCCTTCACCCTCTGCCACGACGAGGGGGAACGAACACGGTTCGTCGACCTGCTCGTGGCCGCCGCCGGAGAACCCCGGGCCCGGGTCGTGATCGGGACGCGGGCCGATTTCTACGCCCGGTGTGCGGAACACGTCGGCCTGGTGGCGGCGCTCGACGGTCGGCGGGTGCTGATCGGGCCCCTGGACGAGGCCGATCTGCGCCAGGTCGTCGTCGGGCCCGCGAAGCGCGAAGGGGTCAGGGGCGAGCCCGAGCTGGTCGAGGCCGTGGTGAACGACGCACTCGGCCGGCCGGGTGACTGCCGCTGGTGTCGCACGCGCTGCTGGAGACCTGGCGTACCCGGCGGGGGACAGCGTTCACGGCGGCCGGCTACCGGGCGGGGTCCGCAGAGCGATCGCGCAGAGTGCCGAGCGGGTCTACGGCACGCGGGACGAGACGCAGCGAAGACTCTGCGGCCATCTGTTCGTCCGGCTCACCGCGTTGGGCGAGGGCACGGAGGACACACGCAGGCGGGCGCCACGCGCGGAGTTGCTGGGCGGTCCGGAGCGGGAGGCGGTCTCCGTCGTACTGGACCGGCTGATCGCGGCCCGCCTGGTGACCGTCGACGAGGAGTCGGTGACGGTCGCGCACGAGGCGCTCATCCGGGGCTGGCCACGGCTGCGCGCCTGGCTGGCGGAGGACCGCGAGCTACTGCGGGCCCATCGACGACTGACCCAGGCCGCGGCCGAGTGGGAGCAGCACGGGCGCGAGGACGGCGATCTCTTCCAGGGGACCCGACTGCTCGCCTGGGACGGGCGAGGTCTGGAGCGGTTCAACGACGTGGAGCGGGCCTTCCTGGACGCAGGCCGCTCCCGCCGCGCGTCCCAACGGCGGGGCCGCCGCAGACGGGTGCGGGTCGGCGTGGCCATGTTCGCGGCGGCCGTGGCGGTGGTGGGAGCGCTGGGCGGGGCCGCGCTGGTACAGAGCGACCGCACGGCGGTCGAGCGCGACCGGGCCGAGTCCCGGCAGCTCGCCGCCGAAGCCCGCAGGGCGCTGCGGACCGATCCCCGCGGGGCGTGGCTGCTGGCGCGCGGCGGGCGTACGCGACCTCGCCGACCGCGGAGGCCGAAGCGGTACTGCGGCAGGCCGTGGCCGACGACCGGACCGCCGCGGTGGTGCGGGGACGGGACGGTCGGATGCTCGGAGTGGCGATCAGCCCGGACGGGAGCCGGCTGGTCGGCACCAGCGAGAACGGCGCGGTACGGATCTGGGGGTGGTCGGACGGCCGCGTCTTCGGGGACGCGCCCGCATGTGCTGCGTGGACACCGGGGCGAGGCGTGGAGCCCCACCTTCACCCCGGAAGGGCGGCGGCTGGCCACGGCGGGACTCGACAGCACCGTACGGGTCTGGGATCTCTCCGGCCGACAACGGCCCGTGGTACTGCGCGGACACCGGGGCCCGGTGCGGAAGGTGGTGTTCAGCCCGGACGGGCGGCGGCTCGCGAGCGCCGGTGACGACGGCACCGTACGCGTCTGGGACGCCGCTGGGCGGGGAAAGTCGCAGGTCCTGCGCGGGCGGCAAGGGGGCGTGTTGGCGGTGGCGTTCAGCGCGGACGGCCGGCACATGGTTACCGGCGGCAAGGACGGCACGATACGGATCTGGGACCGGGCCCCGGGCCGTGCGGCACGGGTCCTGCGCGGACACAAGGGCGAGGTGCTCGGCCTCACCGTCAGCCGGGACGGGCGGCGGGTAGCCAGGACGGCACGGTGCGGATCTGGGACCTCGTGGGGGCGGACCGGCCGGTGGTACTGACGGGCAGTGCGAAAGGCGTGTGGTGCGTGGCCCTCAGCCCGGACGGACGCCGCGTGGCCGGCGTCGACGGCTCCGGCGGGCTGCGGATCTGGCCGTTCGACGGCGCGAGCCGCCCTCGGGCGCTGCTCTGAACGGGCCCAGGCCGCGATGGGGGCCCTGTGCCTCACCTACAAGCACCGCAAAGGCCGCTGACACCGCACCAGGGTTGCACCGGAGGAGGTGTGAACCCCGCCTTCGTGATCTTGAGTGTTTGCTCCGGTCAAGTCCCTTGGGCAAGCCGTTCCCGGACGACGACACCTCTTTCCTCGCGATAGCCGAGGGGAGAGGTTGATCAGCCGGGCAGGTCGGCGGTCGAGAGTGATTGCGAGGGTGTCGAGGGGCTTGCCTCTGGTGGCGGAGGCGGCGTACGTGTGGACGGTGCGGTACGCACCGTCCACGGCGCCGCCGGTGGTGGCCCGTTCCGCTGGGTACGCGGGGGTGGGGTGCGCTGGCGGGCCTGCTGCGCCGCGATCTTGAGGCGACCGTGCGCAGCCCGGCACCTGGTCTTGGACGTCGACTTGGACGAGGTCCGCCTGCGTGATGCGTCCGCTGGGGCCGCTGCTGGCCCGCGCGGTCCTCGACCTTGCTGCCGGGGACGCTGCGGCAGGTGTCCCTGCTTGCCGAGCGGCGGGGGCGTCGCCGTCCTGAGGCACGAGGGCGAGGAACGTCCGGCCGGGCGCACTCCTTTGTCGTCAGGCGGACGGTGCATGGAGCAGTCGCCGGATCGCGGCGATCCGCTCGGTGATCATGCGGGTCCCGAGAGCGGTTCCGGGGATGGCATGGGCCAGGTGGAACGCTCCGCTGTAGTGGTGCAGCTCTGTCGGTACACCTGCCTGAATCAGCAGGTGTGCGTAGTTCAGCCCCTCGTCGCGTGTGGGATCGACCTGGTAGGCGGCCATCCAGGTGGGGGGCAGGCCGACCAGGTCCTTGAATGCCGCGCGGGCCGGAGCCGCGTAGAGCGGCACCTGTGGGCTACCTGGCTCGAAATCACCGAGGTAGTACTTCCAGCTGTACGGCGAGTTGGAGGCATTCCAGGTCGGCGTAACGGGAAGGTCCCGCATGGAATGAGTGTCCAGCCGGTCGTCAATGGTAGGCGCGTCAAGGAACTGCGCAGCCAGTGCGGGCCCTCCGCGGTCTCGGGCGACAAGGGCCAGAGCGGCTGCCAACCCACCCCCGGAACTTTCTCCCAGAACCCCGATTCGGGCATTGTCGATGCCATGGCCGCGCCCGGCTTTACCGGCTGCCCAGACAAGGGCCGCGTAACTGTCGTCCAGGGCGGCCGGATAGGGGTTTTCAGGAGCCAACCGGTAGCCCACGCTCACCACGGCTATGCCAGCCCGGTCAGCAATCAGGCGGGCCTGATTGTCCATACCGGCCACTTCACCCGTGACATAAGCACCGCCATGCAGGTAAATCAGACAGGGGACGAGGTCAGTCCGTTCGGACGGCACATACACACGCCCCTCGACATCCGGCGCCCCCTCATACCCCGGAATCCTGATGTCCTCGACGCTCAACGCCCTCGCCGACTCATACGACGGAGCCGCGTCCAGGAACTGCCTGACCAGAGCACGCATGCCCGGCACATCGGAATAATCCATGGCAGGAATCATTGGCACTATCGCAGCCAGTTCAGGATCAAGAATGTAATCCATCGATGCACCTCCAAAATGACCGGTATGTCCGGCCGTCTCCACTCTACGCAGCACGAGAACCGCCGAACCCACTGGCCCGCCCTCGCCGCCAAGGCCCTGTTCGAATCCCGAGCTGGGCAGACGGTCAGCCGAGGATCGAAAACAGGCACTGACAAGGACACCCTCGAAGGGGACTGCGACCGGCGGTTCGAGGCCGGCCTGCAGGACATCGGCGGGCGACAAGGGCGTCTGTTCGCACCGCTGGCGGGCACCGCGGGCCACGCCCAGGTGGGGGGTGTGGCCCTGCCTGGCCCCCATCTGTGTCCCGAGGTCAGGGCTTGACGAGGACCTTGAGGCTCTGCCGGTCGGCCATGCTCTGATATCCGGCGGGAACGCCGTCGACGTCCGTGGTGGTGTCGAAGATTTTTCCGGGTTCGATGGTGCCGTTGAGGATGGCGGGCATGAGTTCCTCGATGTAGGCGCGGACCGGGGCGAGTCCTCCGGTGAGGCGGACGTTGCGCATGAAGAGGCTGGCCATGCCAATCGGTGCCTCTTCGTACTGCGGGACGCCGATGCGGCTGATGATGCCACCCGCGCGCACGACACCGACTGCCTGTTCGTAGGCGGGCAGGTGGCCGACGGCTTCGATGACCACCTGCGTGCCCTGTCCACCGGTGAGTTCGCGGACCGCTTCGATGCCTTCCGCGCCGCGGGCGGCGACGATGTCGGTGGCGCCGAACTCGCGGCCCAGGTTGGTGCGGTCCGGGTGGCGTCCCATGAGGATGATCTGCTCGGCGCCCAGGAGCTTGGCGGAGAGTACGGCCATCAGGCCGGCGGCGCCGTCGCCGATCACGGTGACGCGGGTGTGCTCGTTGACGCCGCCCAGCACGGCAGCGCTGTGGCCGGTGCAGTACACGTCCGCGAGGGTCAGCAGGGAGGGGATGAGCGCCGAGTCCGCGGCGACGGGGAGCTTGACGAGGCTGCCGTCGGCCAGGGTCACGCGGATGGCCTCGGCCTGGGCGCCCTCGTCGGGTTTGAAGTCCCAGTAGTTCGCCTCCGGGTGGGTGCAGGAGGTGTGCAGGCCCTCGCGGCAGAACTCGCAGGTGTTGTCGGAGATCGCGAACGGGGAGACGACCAGGTCGCCGCGCTTGAGGGTGGTGACCTCGGAGCCGGTGTCCTCGACGACGCCGACGAACTCGTGGCCCATCCGGAGGGGCCCGGCCGTCGGGCTCAGTGAGTTGAAGAGGTGCAGGTCGCTCCCGCAGACGGCGGCCGCGGTGACGCGGACCAGTGCGTCGGTGGGGTGCTTGATGACGGGATCGGCGACATCCTCGACACGGACATCACCGGCGCCGTACATGAGTGCTGCGCGCATGGTGTGCTCTCCAATGGGGTGGTGGAGTTTTCGGGTGGTGGTGGTCAGCGGGTGATCGTTGGATGTGGGGATGGGGGTGAGCCGCGGACGGTGTGAACCCTGCTCCGTACCGACCTTGGGCGCCGACCGGGGCGGCCGGGGCGGAGCGGCGCCGCTGGGTGAGCGCGAGTGCCGGGGATCTGCGAGTCCTGGGGACCGCCCGGTCATCCGGATGGGATGACGTCTTGGGTGCCGGTTGCGGGCCGCCGGACGATTGGCTCGGCGGCCCCCGCGCGTCGGCTGTGGGTTTTTGGCTGGGGCCTGTGGTCGACCGCGATGATCTTCATGCCAGAAGGACGGGAAGGGCGCCGCTGTGGGATCTACCCGGGGTGCTCGTCCTTGGCGAGGTGGGAGCCCCAGGTGGTGTGGTTGCCGGTCTCGTCGGCGGCCTGGTAGGCGATCTGGGTGTGGAAGCACCCGGGGGCGGCGCCGTGCCAGTGATTCTCACCCGGCTCGATGGAGACGCGGTCGCCCGGCCGGATCTCCTCGACCGGTCCTCCCTCGCGCTGGACGAGGCCGACTCCCTCGGTGGCGTAGATCGTCTGGCCGAGAGGGTGGCTGTGCCACGCCGTGTGGGCCCCGGGCGTGAAGTGGACCACTCCGCCCATGATCCGGGAAGGCGGCAGGGGCTTGCTGATCACGTCGATGTAGACGTCCCCGGTGAACCCTTCGGGGGGGCCGGCCATCGTTTCGAGTCCGTTTCTTATGACGTTCATTTTCGTCCTCCTGTGGTGGTGTTCGGAGAGTGGGCGGTCGTCCGCCACACTTCACGTTCCTGTTCGGCGGGGGTGAAGCGGCACGATGGCGAACGGGCGAGGGACCGTAAATGTCCGGGAGCGCCAGGCAGGCTTCGCGCGTGGTGTCCGCCGGGCCGGGCCGTCCACCCGTCCGCGACGGAAACGGGCGCTCTTGGACGTCCGCGACGGTTTCGGCCTTCACCTCTCGTGCCACGTGGTCACGCTGCGGGACGCAGGTGGAAGGTGTACTCGCACGAGTTGAACGGGGTGCTCAGCGAGTACAGCGCTGCCACGTCCTCGTCCTCGTTCCGGGTCACGTCGATCTTCAGGTTTTCCTTGACGGCTCCCGATACGTCGCCGTCGCCTTCGAGCCAGTCCCCGCCGCGGAAGTAGAGCTGTGTCGTCACCAGGTCGTGGCCCTCGGCCGAGACCTTGAGGTGGAAGTGTGCGGGCCTCCACGCGTGGCGGCCGATCATGGTCAGGAAGCGTCCTGTGGGGCCGCCCGTGGGAATTTGGTACGGCTGGGGCCTGATCGTCCTGACCTGGAAGCGCCCCTCCTCGTCCGTGATCATCTTGCACCGGAGATTCAGCGGGGGAGCGTCGCCGACGAAGCTCGAGTAGGTGCCGTCGTTGCCGGCGTGCCACATGTCGATGAGAGCGCCCGGAAGG
Source organism: Streptomyces sp. NPDC002018 (assembly GCF_042890865.1). NCBI lineage: Bacteria > Bacillati > Actinomycetota > Actinomycetes > Kitasatosporales > Streptomycetaceae > Streptomyces > Streptomyces sp. NPDC002018. The sequence goes on along the minus strand of NZ_JBIASO010000008.1, from coordinate 17,041 downwards.
GGCTTGCCGTCGAGGTCGAGGACCTGGCCGCTGAGTACCATCGTCTCGCCCGGCTCATCGTCGCGCATCGGCATGACGTAGGGCTTCTCCGTCAGCAGGGGCGCGTTCTCGACGTAGTACGGGCCCTCGACCGTTCCCTGCGAGCCGGGCAAGCCGTCGAACGTGGCCTGCTCGACCGTCGCCTCGAAGTGGTTGTCGATGAACATCGGCACCTCGCGGGCGTCTACGAGATCACGAACCCACAGAACCGCAGCCGAGTACTCGTCGTACTGGACCTTCTTCTTGAGCAGGACGCCGCGAATCGCCTGGAGAAGCTCGCCCGATACCTCGGCAACGCGCTCGTTGTATTCGGTCATTGTTCCGCCTTCATCTCCTTCTGAAATTGCTTGTCGGCTTCGGTGGTGATCTGACAGCGCATTCCGCCGTAAGCCGACCGGATCGCCGTTGATCCTTGTCGGCGCCGCCATCGCGGCTATCCGGCAGCGGGGTTGGTCACAGCGACAGGGCTGGTGCGAACCCCGCCGCCCGCATGGTCGCCGTGTCGTGGACCTGACGGATGAAGGTGATCCGGCCCCGGGCGACCTTGAACTGCTCGGCGATCCGAAGGGTCCCGATCGGGTCGAGCACCAAGTCGTAGATCATCAGCGCCTCACCCGGAGCGGGGCCGGCGCACGCCGACAGGAGCTGGACGCTCGACACACTTTCGCCGAAGCCGCGGATCGCCTTCACGAACTCCTCCTTGTCCACGTACGTGTTGACGGGAAGGTCCGTCTCAAGGCGTTCCGCGAGTAGTCGCGAGGCCGCGTCGAAGTCCTTGGTCGTGGTCCACGCCTCGTGGTAGCGGCGCACCACGTCCCACGTCCGCTCGTGGGTCATTTCGTTCCTCCTCGGCTTGCAGGGGCCGATCCCCTGGACCGCACAACCAACGTACGTACCAATCGTTCAGTATGTCAATGCCGTACTGAACGATTGGTACGTGAGTTTCCGGGGCCCCTCGCCGGCGTCGCGGCGTGCGGGCGGACGTCCGCGGTGCGGCGCTCGCGGCGGGCGAGGGATTCCGGCGGCCCGGGCTGGCGTGCCTACTGAACGGCTGGTACGTTGCTGGTGAGGTCGTTTTGTCGGAGTTGTCGATGGCAGGATCCGAAGGCGGCCGAGGGCATCGCGCCGACGCCTGGGGTGGTCCACCCAGGCTGGCGGTGACCGGTTCGAGCTCGAGATCCATGCCGCTCCTGCGAAGGGTGTGCTCTTTCCTCGGGTGGCTGTGGTTCTCCGCCTCCGGTCGGATGCCCCGCTAAATCACAGCAAGTGGTTGTTCGAGTTGTAAGGGACGGTTCGATCCGTAAGTGACGGAACGTCAAGAGGAACACCTGACAAGTGATTGAGGGATGTACCCATGACTGAAGTAGCGCAGGATTTCGACTTCGTGGTGGTGGGGGCCGGTACGGCTGGTTCGGTACTGGCGGCGCGTCTGTCGCGGGACCCGGACGTCCAGGTGCTGCTGATCGAGGCAGGGCAGGCGGAGGGGCCGCCGGAGATGGCGGTTCCGGGCGCATGGTTCAGCCTGTGGGGCGGTGAGGTGGACTGGGGCTTCCAGACCGTCGCCCAGGCGGGGCTGGACAACAGGGAAATCGTCTACCCGCGCGGCAAGGTGCTGGGCGGCTCCAGTGCCATCAACGCGATGATGCACGTACGCGGCCATCCCGCGGCCATCGACGCGTGGGGCGTCCGCGGCTGGGGATCCGCCGATCTCCTGCCGTACTACCGGCGCAGTGAGCACACCGAAGGGCTCGACCCCGCCTACCGGGGAACCCGAGGGCCGGTGCGCCCCAGGCCCGTGAACGTCCCCCACCCCGCGTCCCGGGCGGCCTTCGAGGCATTCCAGGACCTCGGCATCCCGGTGTCGAACGACATCAACGGCGCGGACCCCGAGGGCATCACCTGGACGGAACTCACCGCAGCCGACGGGGTCCGGCAGTCCGCCGCCGACGCCTACCTGGCGCCTGCCACCGGCCGCCCCAACCTCACCGTGGCCACCGACGGCCTGGTGGTGGGGCTGACCTTCTCAGGCGATCGGTGCGCAGGGGTCCGCTACGTCAGGGACGGGGCCGAGTTCGAGGCGCGAGCCACCCGCGAGGTGGTACTGAGCGCAGGAGCCGTCGGCTCGCCGCACCTTCTGCACCTGTCCGGGGTGGGACCTGCTGACATGCTCCGCAAGCACGGCATCGAGGTCGTCCGGGATCTGCCCGCGGTCGGCGCCAATCTGTCCGACCACCCCGTGGGGGTGGTCACCTACGCGGCGGACATGACCCCCGGCGACAGCAACCACATCGATGTCTTCGCCGCCGTACGCAGCAGCGAGAACGTGACCCGGCCGGACCTGCACCTCTTCTTTATGGACGTGCCGCTGGCACCGCCCGGCCTGGCCAGCGGCTACACCCTGGGTGTCGGCCTGCTGTCGCCACACAGCCGTGGCTCCGTCACGCTCGTCTCGGGAGACCCGAACGTCGCGCCCGCCATCGATACCGGCTTCCTTACGGACCGACGGGACGTCGACCGCATGATCGCCGGCCTGCGCCTGGCACGCCAGGCAGGCAGTTCGAAGGCCCTTGAGTCCTGGCGTGACCACGAGGTGCTTCCCGGTCCCGCGGTGCGGAGCGACGACGACCTGCATGCTTACCTGCGCCAGGGGGTCATCTCGTACTGTCACACCGGGGGCACGTGCCGGATGGGCACTGACGCCGCGGCAGTGACCGACGAGTACTTGCGCGTGAAGGGGATCGAGGGCCTGCGGGTGGTCGATGCCTCGATCATGCCGACACTGCCCGAGGCCAACACCAACGCGACCGTCCTCGCGATAGCCGAGAAGGCCGCAGATCTGATAGCCGGAACCTCCCCCGACGGCGATACGCGCCTACGGAACCGGGATCGGAACCGGCCGCAGGGCTTTGACTGGTGATCAGCGCCCCGCAGAGCTGGATCTCGGCGGTGAGGCGAGCCGTTGTTCCTCGCGCGTACGGCCGGGGGATCGGGACGTGCCCGGCGCGGCGTCCCGTACCGACACTCGTGCGCTACGGCCCACCGGAGCCCTCGGCCGGTCGGAGGCATATGTCGAGCACGTCCTCAACCCGACGAGCGACGACCTCGACGAGGGGGCACGCCTGGCGGAGACCGTCCTCCAGGGCCTGTCGTCGGACTGCCGCGGCGACGTTCGGTTGACATCGGCGGTGTTCGGCGGGCAACCTCGTCGTGCGGCGTGTTAACGATAACACTCCTCGGGATCCGCCTTCGGGATGCGCACAGCCGAAAGCTCATGCGCGGCTTTCCCTGCGCCGCCCCTCACCTCGCCAGAAGGAGACCGCATGTACCGTCTCGACCCGCGCTACACCCCCGTACCCCAGGCCGTGCTCACCACCGGTTGGCGGGCGGTGTCCGGGCACCTTCCGGCCGGTCCCGCCGTGGTGGCCGTCGACGGGCCCCCGTCCGTCGACTGGGAGCGACTCCGCGACGGCTTCGAACGCGGGCTGACGGCGCGCGGCACCCCGGTCGCCCTCCTCGACGTCCGTACCAATTACGCGCCACCGGCCCACGTCGAGCGCCGTACCGAGGGACCGGAGGACGCGGGCGACCCCTACTTCCGCAAGCTCGCCGAGAACCCCCTCGACGACCTCTTCGACGCCCTTCCGCGACCGGCTCCCCCGCGGGAAGGGGTTCTGGTCGTATACGGTCCCGGCGCAGCGCTCGTGGAGCACGACCTGCTGTGGTACGCCGACGTGCCCAAGCGGTACGCGGAGGCAGACGTGGCCGCAGGCACGCGCGGGGCGAACCTCGGACTACCGGACGGGAAGCCCGACTTCAGGCGGCTGTTCTACGTCGACTGGCCGATGCTCGACCGCCACCGCGACGCGTTGGCGCACGGCCTCGACGCCTGGCTCGACATGCAGGAGCCCGACCGCCCGGTGTCGATCGACGGCGAGGGTCTGCGTGCCACCTACGCGATGTTGGCACGCAGACCCGTCCGCACTCGCCCGTACTTCAACTCCACGCCCTGGGGCGGCCATTGGGCCCAGCGTGAGCTCGGGTTCAACCCCGACGCGGAGAACACCGCGCTCGGCTACGAACTGATCGCGCCCGAGGCCGGCATCCTCATCGGCACCGGGCCGGGGGCTCAGGTCGAGGTGCCGTTCCAGCTGATGTGCGTGCTGGAACCCGAGAGCGTGATGGGTGGCGACGTGCAGGCCCGCTTCGGCACCTCCTTCCCGATCCGCTTCGACTATCTCGACACCGTCGGCGGAGGCAACCTCTCGGTGCACTGCCACCCGAAGGAGCCGTACATGCGCGAGCGCTTCGGCTGGCCGTACACCCAGCACGAGACGTACTACCTGACCCTCGGCGGCCCCGGTGCCAAGGTCTTCCTCGGCCTGCGTGAGGACGCCGACGTCGACGTCTTCCGCAAGGAGGTACAGGAGTCCATCGCCGGGGGAGTGCCCCTGGACCCCGAGGACCACGTCCTCTCCTTCCCCTCCGAGCAGGGGCAGTTGTACATGATCCCGGCGGGCACCCCGCACGCCAGCGGGGCCGGCAATCTGGTGCTGGAGATCAGCGCCACCCCGTACCTGTACAGCCTCAGGTTCTACGACTGGCTCCGGCCCGCCGCCGACGGCACCCCGCGCCCCCTGCCGTACGAACACGGATTCGCCAACCTGGAGAACGGGCGGCGCGGCGGGAGCGTCGCCCGCGACCTGGTGCAGGAGCCGCGCACCCTGCGCGCGGGCGCCGGCTGGCGGGAAGAGGTCATCGGCGCGCTGGACGAGATGTTCTACGAGGTCAGGAGATGCGTGATCGACGCCGACGCCGAGGCGGACGACCACACGCACGACCGCTTCCACCTACTGAACGTAGTGGAGGGCGAGGGCGTCGTCGTGCGCACGGAGGCCGGGGACGAGCACGAACTGGCCTACGCGGAAACGCTGACCGTACCGGCCGCGGTCGGCCGCTACACCCTGCGCGCCGTCGGCGGTGGGCCGGTACGGGTCGTGAAGGCGCTCGTCCGTTGATCCCCGTCCTGGAGATCGGCGGCACCCACGTCACCGCCGCCCTCGTCGACCTGCCAGGGGGACGGGTCGTCCAACGGACCAGGAAGCCGCTCGACCCGCACGGCGCCGCCGGCGACATCGTGGGTGACGTACGCCGCTGCGCCGCCGGGCTGCCGGTGCCTGCCGGGGCACGGTGGGGCGTGGCGGTGCCAGGGCCGTTCGACTACGCGAAGGGGGTCGCGCTCTTCGCCGGTGTCGGGAAGTTCGAGGCCCTGTACGGGGTCGATGTGGGCGCGGCACTCCTCGGCGGGCTGTGGCAGCGTCGCGGCGATGTCGTGTTCCTCAACGACGCACAGGCTTTCCTGGCCGGTGAGTGGTTCGCGGGGGCGGCCCGCGGTCACGTTCGTGCTGTCGGCATCACGCTCGGTACGGGCGTCGGCTCGGCGTTCCTTGCCGAGGGCCTGATCCGCGAGGACGGCCCCGGGGTGCCGCCCGAGGGGCGCATGGACTTGACCGAGGTCGGCGGCAGGCCGTTGGAGGACACCGTTTCGCGCCGTGCGATCCTCGCCCGGTACGGCGATCCAGCGGCCGACGTCCGCGACATCGCCGAGCGTGCCAAGGCGGGGGAGGAGCGGGCCTGCCGGGTGCTGGCCGACGCCATGACCGTGCTGGGTAACGCGCTCGGCCCGCGTCTGGTGGACTTCGGCGCGACCGCCTTGGTCGTCGGAGGTTCCATGGCGCGCTCCTGGGATCTCGTCGGCTCCGCGCTGCGCGGCGGACTCGCCTCGGGCGGCTGGGTGCCGGACGAAGTGAACCCGGGCAATGCGGACCCGGGCGACGGCTCGCGGCGCACTGACACCCCTCGGAGTCCTGCGGGGACCACCACCGGTCCGGGCCGCGTCCCGGTCGGCACCGCACGGCATACTCGTGCGGTGAAGCCCACTGGCTCCGCCGAGGACGCGGCACTGATCGGCGCGGCACGCGCGGCTGCCACCGCGTGAGAACGGACGAAGGGAGCACGGCGGGCATGCCGGACACACCCGGGTCGAAGGACGCCCAGCCGACGGTGCGTGACGTGGCCGAGAAGGCGAAGGTCAGCGCCATGACCGTCTCCCGCGTTCTGCGTGACGATCCGAAGGTGCTTCCCGCGACCGCCGCTCGCGTGCGTGCGGCGGTCGCGGAACTGGGTTATCGCCGTAACGAGACGGCCCGCAGCCTGCGTCTGGGAAGCGGTACCGGCCTGGTGGGCCTGGTGGTCACCAACCTGGCCAACCCCTTCTACTCACGACTGGCGCTGGGTGTCGACTCCGTTGTCGTCCGGCACGGCCTGAAGGCCGTCATCGGCAACACCGGCCAGGACCTGGACACCGAGCGCGCCCTCGTCGAGGACCTGGTGGGCCGGAGGGTCGACGGCATCATCGCCGTGCCCGCCGGCGCGGACCAGCGGCACTTGGCCGCGGCCGCGGCCAAGGGTGTGCCCGTCGTGGTCGCCAGCCGTCCGCCCGAGGGATTCGCTGCGGATTCTGTACTGGTCGACGACTACGGCGGCGCTCGCGCGGCCACCGAGGGGCTGCTCGGCGCCGGACACCGCAGGATCGGATTCCTCGGTTCGCCGCGCGCCGTCTATACCAGCACCGAGCGGTTGCGCGGCTTCTCCGACGCCCTGGCCGCCGCGGGCCTGCCCACCGACCCCGCCTACGTGAGGCAGGGACAGCAGCAGACCGGCGAGGCGGCGAGCGCCGCCGCGGAACTGCTCGGCCTGCCGGAACCCCCCACCGCCTTGTTCTGTTCCAACAACCGCAACACCATCGGGGCCTTCCGCGCCGTCCGCCGTGCCGAAACCACCACCACGCTGGCCGGCTTCGACGATTTCGAACTAGCGGACACACTCGGCCTGCCGTTGACCGTGGTCGCGTACGACAGCGACGAACTGGGCCGTGAGGCGGGCCGGTTGCTCATCACACGTATGGCCGAGGGAGCGCCACGTACCGGTGGCGGCTTTCCGTACCGGCGCACCGTCGTGCCGACCACACTCGTGCACTACGGCTCACCGGAGCCCCTCAGTCGAGAGTGATCCGGATGCCGACACTCCCGTCGCTCCCGCGCCGCAGTCGGCTGCCGAGCACGGTGAGCCGCCCGGGCAGGCCGTACTTGCGTCCCACGAGACCGCGATAGCGCTTGGTCTGCGGGGCGTCGAGGAAGACGGCCCGGCCCGGGAGCTGCTCGCCCGAGGGGTTGCCGCGTATGTCGCACGCGCCGACCAGGACGTCGGACCGTTTGCGAATCCGCTTGGCCTTGCCGGAGTCGGCGACCGTCCAAATGCCGAGGGCGTCGCCGTCGCGGATCACCCACACCGGCGTCGGTACTTGCCTGCCGTCCCCACGGAAGGTGGTGACCAGCAGGTACTTGCCCGATGCGAGCCGTTCGAGTGCCGCTGGATCGGTGGTCACGACGTCACGCCCCGCGCGATGGAAGGGATGTGCCGGGGGCGGTCTTCGGGGTGAGTTCGGAAGTCGTTCTGTTCACCGTGGTCCCAGGAATGTCGGGGAAGCCGGGCGCGGGGATGCGGGCCGGTCGTCGAGCACTAAACATACCAGTCGTTTAGTATGCTCGCCACTGCGAACCTCAGGACTCGCCGCCCGCGTCGAGCGTGGCCATCGCGGCCTCCAGCAGGGCCAGCCGCGTCGGGTCGGTCAGCTTGCCGTGGCCTGCCACGAGCGCGGCCATGGCGCCCTCCTTGACCGCGGCGACGGCCATGCGGGCGCGGATGAGGCGGATGGGCGAGGGGTGCGGGCCGGCGATCGCCATGATGATCAGTTCCGTCTTCCCAGCGAAGTCGTGGCGCTGGGAGTGCTCCTGCAGGACGGAGACGTCCCCGGACTGCAGTGCCATGTACGCGGCCGGATGCTGGGCCTGTAGGTCGATCAGCGCGCCGAGCAACTCCCGCGCCGGCCGGCCCGCCGCGTCCTTCGCGATGACCGCGATCTCGGCGGCCGGCTCGGCGACCAGGGCGGAAAGGATCGCCTCCTTGGACTTGAAGTGGTAGTAGAGCGCGCCCTTGGTGACGCCGAGGGCCTCGGCCAGGTCGGCGATCGAGGTCACGGTGTAGCCCTTGGTCCCGAACAGCTTCCGTGCTTCGTCGAGGATGTCCGCCCGCATGTCGCGGCGCTGGTGAGGAGTCATGGACCTAGCATACTAAGCGTTCAGTACGAAAGTGTCCGTGCCGAACGATTTCACGCGTACTGTTACCGGCGGCGTGCGGAGAACCGGGCGGGGCTCGGAGGCTTCGAAGGTCGGGCTGCCGCCCGGATCTCGGTGCCTCAGGGCTCGCAGAGAATCAACATGCGGGTTTGGTCTTCCTCGGGGCCTGGCTGCCGTATGTGTCGAGGTGGGCGGCCACGTCCGTCGGGGTGCGGAATCTGGCGGTTGAGGGCGGGATCGCGTGCACGGCCAGGAGGGGCCGCACCTCTTGGACGGCCCGCGTGAGTGTGCTTCCGGCGACGCCGAAGAGGTGTCCTAGTACTCCAGTGCGGTTTCGTGACCGATCCAGCAGGATCGTTGGTGATCGTCGTCGATAGTGGCTGTGTCGGGCTGTGCCGGGTGGCTCTGCGCCAGATTGACCAGCGCAGCAGCCTGGCCGCGGTCATGGTCGGTGAGCCGAGGATGACGGTGAGCAGATGGCGGATCTCTGGGACGGTCAGGGAGATCGGTTCCCTGTCGCGTGCTGGGTGGTGCGGACTGGCGGACCACTTCGGTGCCGTGTCGGCGGCGGCGGCGACGACGGCGGTCAGGAATGCTGGTGCCCTGTACGGCAGACCATCCGGCGGAGGCCGTAACTCGCTTGCTCCCTTTGGCTGTTGAAGCCGTTGCCTGTCGTGCGCGCATTTCCTAAGCTCGTTCCCCCATGTGGCGCAGTGGTGTGACGGACGCGACGGGCCGGCGGACGCGATGACGGACACGACCGAGTTCCAGACGAGTGACGGCACGGTGGTGCGGGCGGAGGTCGACGACGCGTCCTCGTCAGCGCCGTACGACGGTGACCCGTACGAGCCGATCGCCCGGCAGCGGGCGGCCCGCACGGTGGACACCGCCGACACCCTGCGGCAGGCGGTGGACCGGGTCCGGCCTGCCGCACAGGACGTACTGGACTCGCTGCGCGCGATGCCTCAGGCCCCTGACCGGGTGTCCCTGGAGTTCGGGTGAAGCTGAGTGCGGAGGCGGGCGTCGTCCTGGCGCGTGCCGCCTCCGAGGGGCATTTCAAGGTCCTGCTGGAGTGGGAGCGGCAGCCGGGCGGACGGGGCCGTGACACGGAGCTGGCGGACGGGGCCGCCGTCCGCGCCGAGGACCTTGGCGCGCCGGACACCGACGCGCAGGACACCGGCCCGCCGGACATCACCGCTGCCGGCACGGGCGGGCGCGATGGCGGCCTCTGACATAACGCCGCCGCTCTCTTCCTCCTCCGGCGCGGTTTTTGAGTGGGGGCTCGCCCGGATCCTCGGCCCGGACGGCGAGCCTCGCGGCGCCGGCTTCCTGCTCGCTCCCGACCTCGTCTGCACTTGTGCCCACCTGCTGGTCGGACAGCCGCAGGCGGACTCGGCGGCTCCGGATGTGCCGTTGCGGGCGGACTTCCCGCTGCTCGCGGACCCGTCGGCGCCGGTCGCGACCACCGTCGCCAAGTGGCGCCCGGCGGACGACGTCCTGGTTTTGCGCCTCGCCGATGAGGTGCCGGGCACCACGCCCCTGCCGCTGGCCGGCCTCGATGTGCCGCCCTGGGGGATCGAGGCCCGCGTCTACGGTTTCCCGGAGACCACCCGCACCGGCGTGAACGCCCATGGAGTCCTACGCGGCGGCGAGGGAAGGGGCCGCTTCCAGCTCGATGCCGGGCAGGGCAGCGTGCCGCTCGCCGGCGGTTTCAGCGGCAGTCCGGTCTGGGACGTCCAGGCACGCGCGGTGGTCGGCATGCTCGCGACGCGCGGGCGCGCGGGCCTGGAGGGGACGGCGTATCTCGTCCCCGAACGGCGCCTCGCCCTCCAGGAAGCCGCCGACGGCTCGGGCCCCTTCAAGGGCCTGCTGCGTTTCGAGGAGGAGGACTCGCACCTCTTCCACGGCCGGGAAAAGGAGACGGAGGACCTCACGGAGGCCGTCCGGGTCCGTCCGCTGACTCTGCTGACCGGTCAGTCGGGCACGGGGAAGTCGTCGCTGCTGCGCGCGGGGCTGCTGCCGCGGCTGCGGGAGCGGCTGCGCGCCGCGGCCGGGGACCGGCTGTGCGTGCTGCTGCTCGACCAGTTCGAGGAGTACGCGGCGGCGCCCCGGGCGGCCCGGCAGGTCGTGACGTGGCTGCGCGAACTCACCGATGTCGCCGACACCGTGCCGGGCCGCGGGCTACGGGCGGTGCTGTCGGCCCGGCACGCCACGCTCGACGTGCTGGCCCCCGCGCTGCCCGCCGCCGAACGGCAGGCCGCGCTCGTGTACGCCGACCCGCTCTCCGAGGCGGCGCTGGCCCGGGTCGTCTCGGAACCTCTGCGGACCATTCCCGGGGTCACGCTCCAGCCGGGGCTCCTGCAACTGCTGCTGCGGGACGCGCACGAGGCCCAGGAGGCGCACGGGGAGGCGAACTGCCTGCCGCTGCTGGAGTTCACCCTCGCCGAGCTGTGGCGGCACCGTACAGGTGGACGTCTCACCACGGCCGCGTACGAGGAACTGGGCGGGCTGTCCGGGGCTCTGGCGGGGCACGCGCAGGCCACTTTGGACCGGGCTGTCGCGGACGGCGCAGCCGACGAGCACGCGGCACGGCGGCTGTTCCAGCGGCTGGCCCGCCCGGACGGGGTCGGCAGGTTCGTGCCCGACGACATACCGGCCGCCGAACTCGACGAGGGCCAGACACGGCTGGCGCGGCGCATGGTGCGCGAGAAGCTGCTCGTGTGGACCCGCCCGCGGAACGCGGAGGAGTCTGGCGAGTTGCTGCGGATCGCGCACGAGGCCCTGCTGCGCGAATGGCAGTGGCTCGGCGACTGTCTGCGCGAGGGCGCCGAGTTCCGCGCCTGACCGCACCGCACCGGGGTTCCTCATGGCCGCGCGACTCGTCGTGGTTCTCCTGTCTCATGTTCCCCGGATCGCCGCAGTACCAGCTGTCCGGATCGGTGTCTGAAGGACGTATGACGGACCCGACCGCTGCCCACTGGCTCAGCGTTTGACGCGGTTACGGACGGCCAGGACCGCCAGGCCCAGGAGGACGGGCTCGGTAAGGCGGGAGGTCATTTCGACATTGGTGCCGACGGTGGTCAAGTCCTGTCCGCTGGAGTGGAAGACCACCGAGTTGAGGGTGACGTTCAACGACTTCTCGAAGCGCTTGCCCGTGAATTTCGGCCCTGTGGGGTTCTGGGGATCAGCCTTGTCGATCTCGAAGGTGACCTTGCCTCCGCCGGGCGGCACGGTTCCGGTCGCCTCCTGCTTCGGATTGTCCTTCGGGAGCCCGACGCCCATGAGCAGCACGACGGTGATGAGCATGGTGGAGGCGAGCCAGCCCAGGGCCCGGGAGGCGCGCAGGCCGTAGCCGGACAGCAGCCAGTAGCCGTGCAGCAGTCCGCGTTCCGCGCGGGTGGTGCCGGCGCGGCCGCGGCGGCGCATCTCCATCTCGCCGTAGTAGAAATCCGCCGCCCCCGGCTCGTCCTTACTGTCTTCGAACGCCTTTCGCAGAGCCCGGTACACCGGCGCCAGCTGCGCCGGCCCTATCCGTCCGGCGCCGAACACGGCCACGTTCCAGCCCGGGACCGCTGCCTGGCGCGCCAGTGGTGTTCTTCGGCGAGAGTGCGGCGCTGGGTGAACCGAACCGGGCGCCAGTGCCGCCAGTACGTGCCGGGCGGGACGTTGTCGAAGGAACAGGCGCCCTCCAGCCGTAGCTGGTCCAGGTGCACGGTTCCGGTGAGCAGACAGCCCGACAGGTCGACGTCGGCAAGGACCAGATGGGCCGCATCCACCCCGCGCAGCGAGGTTAATCGCACCGCAGCGTCGGGCGTGCCGACAAAAGCTCGCTCCTCTGTCTGCTGTCCGTTGGGGAGAACGAAGGCGTCGGCTTCCGCAGCGATCCTGAGGGGGTATTCGAAGACCGCGTGGGAGAAGTCCACCGTGGCGTAGCGCAGACGCAGCTCGGCCGTTGCCGACCAGCGGGTTCGCCGGCACTCCACGCCGCGCGCGGCGAACGAGAGGGTCACTGGGCCACCGAATACCACACCGGACAGCCCTACCCACCCGGCGCACACCAGTGGCCCAAGCCTCGCCGCCCGCTCGAAAACCGCCTGCTCGAACGAGGCGTCGCACTCGAAGGTCACCGACTCGAATCCGACATTGTGTTGAAAGCTCGCCCAGTTAAATCCGGCCTCGCCCCGGAAGGTCGCCAAACCGAACCCGGTGTCGTCCTTGAAGGTCGCCGAGTAGAACCAGGCCTCGCCCTCGAAGGCTGCCGACCCGAAGCTCGTGACGCTTTCGAAAGTCGCCGAGGCGAAATTTGCGTGGTTCTCGAAGTTCACCGAGTAGAACCCCCCGAGGCCCTGGAAGGTTGCCGAGTGAAACCCCGCGATACCTTGGAAGGTCGCCGAGCCGAACCCGGCGTTGCCCTGGAAGGTTGCCGAATGGAACCTGGCGGTACCGAGGCGGGGGTGTCCGGTGGCGGGGTCGCGCAGGGCGTCGAGCAAGGTATTGAGAAGGAGTGCGGTGAAGGGGGTGCCGCGGTGGTCGATGTCCGTGCCGGGGGTCAGGCCGGCCAGGTAGGTGTCACGGTCGGTGTCGGCCAGATGGGCAAGGCATGACGTATGGCCGGGGACATGGATGCCGCGGCAGCCGACCAGGTCCTCCGGGATGGTGCCGTGGCCGCAGTGCGGCCATTCATCCGGAGCCGGGAAATGTGGTGGGGTGCGGGGGTGTGCCATACCCGATGGACGACTGAGCGCAGCTGGATAGTTGCCGGTCTTGTTCCAGGGTGCCGGGAAAGTGCCCAGTGGCTGAGGGGCGTCCGGAGACCATCGTGCGCTGGTGGAGTTTTCCGTGAAGTCCGACGGCCTGTCCCGTACCGCGCAGGTGTGAGCCGCACCACAAGTGGGCGGATGAGTCGTTTGCTGCGTTCGCTCATAAACATGTTGGAGCCATCAACTTACCTACCTCCGTGCAGGTGGAGACAGGCGAACGGAGAAGGCGGGAGGGCTGCGTGAGCAATCGGGAACGCAGATCCGTGACCACGACGTTGCGCTGCGTGCGCAGAGGTTGGCGGCAGTCATAGGTAGTGGAGGCGCATCACAGCGCACTCCCGGGTCTGCTGGGGACAGACCCGCCGTGTATAACCCGGAGGGGATGCAACCGCTTTGACCATCGAACTTGCCGGGGACGTGTTCTTGATCGCCCTAGCGATCCGCGTGTTCGGCCGGGATGCCGTCGTCCTGCTACGCCGACTCGCGGCCGCCGGAGTCCGCGCCGGGGTGACAGAACTGAGCCGCCCCCGCGACGGGAGGAGCGGCCGGTGACCACGGACCCCACCCCTCACACATACGGTGTCACCCCGATGACCCGACGACTGCCCCTGGACCTCTCGGCTTTCCACCAGATGCACCGTCCCCGATACATCAAGTACGCGGAGACCTTCCTGCGCAACCGGGACGACGCGGAAGATGTCGCCGACGACACCTTCTGCAGCTCTGGACCAAATGGGACCAGGTCCTGGGCAGCGAGAACCCAGCCGCCTACGCCTGGGGAATCCTCCGCAACAAGATCTCCGACCACGCCAAGGCCCGCAACCGCCGGCCCCTGCTGGACGAGGCCGCCTTCGACACCGCCGCACTGCGCCACGCCGTCGACCCGATCGGCCAGATCACCGAGTCCCTGGCTCTCTTCCGGGCCCTGCGCACGCTCACCGACCGGCAGATGGACGTCATGGTGATGGTCTACCTCCACGGTCTGACTCCGGAGGAAGTCGGCGCCGCGCTCGGCATCACAGCACCGACCGTCCGCTCGACCGCCCGTCACGCCCGGCGTCGTCTGCGCGAGATCGTCGGGCCGGACCGCACCATGGAAGGACGCGCCGATGACCTCACCCGTTGATGAACTCCTGGCCCGGGCCCTGCTCCACTCGGATCCCTACACTCCGCAGGAGACCGAGACGGCCGAACAGCGGCTGATCGCCCGGATGAGCGCGGCACTCGACGAGCCAGCGCCCACAGCTCCGGGGGAGTCCCCGCCCGACGAGGCGGAAGCGGCACGGGACCTGCGCACGCTGTCCGAGACCGTCGTCGCCCGAACGGCCATGGACTCCCTCGGCGCGTTCATCACCAAAGCCCTGCCCGAACCGCCCGGAGCCCGCGTCCTGGGCTGCATCCTGCAGCTGAAGGACTCCGAGGAATCCGCCCGATTCTGGTGGCAGTACGCCGCCGGCGCGGGCGATCCCGCCGCCTCCTACTGCCTCTATCTCCACCACCTCTCGCTCGGTGAACGAGGAGAAGCCCGCTGGTGGCACACCCAGACTCGCCACGTCCAGACCGCGCCGCAGCCGCCTTCCGGCACCCGGGCTGAGGAGCAGCCGGACAGTCAGACGGGTCAGCCGCCACCGCCCCCCACCGCTGACCTGCCCGACGTCGTGAGCACCCTTCTGCACTAGGCATCAATGACGGACGCCATCCTCCTGCCCACCACACTGCGCATTCTGGGCGCTCTCAAAGCCGAGATGTCTGCGGCGGGCACGTACGTGCCCGCCGCGGTAGACGCTGTCCTCGAATATGTTCCGGCCGCGGTCGGCTACGTCGACGCGGACCTCGACCTGCCCCTGCCCGGCCCCGACTTCACCGACCACATCCGCACCCTGACCGCCAGCACCCGCAGGAGACTGGCCGGCGGTCCCCATGGCACCCTGCCTGCGCGCTCCCGGGGCTCCGTCCCTGTGATCACCAAGGCACACCGGCAGCCGAAGCACAGATAGAAGACTTCCGGGAAGCCCAGCATGCCCCATGTCAACGCCGGACCGGTCGCGCGGAACGCCGTACGGCCGTACGCACAAACGAGGACATCGTCTGGTCTCCACCTGCCGAAAGCGACGACGAGACCGCCGCTGGCATGTGGATGCGCTGGCCTCACGCGTGGCTCGCCGAGTAACCGGACCCTCCGGGAAGCGCCAGCGCTTCGTCGAAGCTTGGATCAAGCCTGGACGTCGGCGGAGGCGTGCGCTACAGGCGGGCGGTCATACCACCGTCGATCGCGAGTGCGGCTCCGGTGATGAACATGGTTTCATCGCTCAGCAGGAACGCCGCGAACGCGGCGATCTCTTCCGGCCGGCCCATTCGCCCGACCGGCTGGTACGCCACTTGCTCGTGCCAGGACTCCTCTGGTGTCAGGGTCGGGTGCATCGTCGCCAGCCGCCGTGTCAAGGGGGTGTCGACGCCGCCGGTGAGCAGCGCGTTGACCCGTATGCCAGCCTCGGCCATGTCCAGCGCCGCGGACCGAGTGAGCCCAAGAACCGCGTGTTTGGCGGCGTCGTAGGCGGCCGTGTGGGGGTACGCGCCGACGGCGCAGGTTGAAGCGTTGTTCAGGATCGCCCCGCCACCGTATTCGCGGATCGCGGGAATCTGGTACTTCAGGGCATAAAAGACGCTGCTGAGGTTGAGTTCCAGTTCGGCATGCCACGCCTTGCTGTCTATGTCGGTGATGGGGCCCATGGTAGTGGGGGCTCCGACGTTATTGAATGCGCCGTCGAGTCTGCCGTAGCGGCTCACCGCCTGCCGGACCAGTTTCGCCGCCTCGGATTCCATTCTCACGTCGGCGGCTACGAAGGTGGCCTCGCCTCCGGCGGTGCGGATCTCCGCCTCCAGTGCGTGGCCGGCCTCCTGGCCGCGGGCCGCCAGGATCACCTTTGCGCCTTCGCTCGCAATTCGCTCGGCACTCGCACGGCCCACACCGGAGGTGGCTCCGGTGATCAGGATGACCTTCTCTGCGAAACGTGCGGACACATTCACTTCCATGGTCGGTCGGATGGTGAGCACCGGGCAGGAGCGCCAACAACCCGTCGGCCGAGACCGCGGCAGGACATTCGCGACGTAGGAGAAGCGCTCATGTCCAACAACAGCTAACCCACGGCCGGCCTTCGGTCACTCCATCCAGCGCCAGCGCCAAAATCGCGGCCGGTGCCACGTGTTTTCGCGCTGTCGCCGATTCACCGGTTATAAGGTCGCCGCGGGCAGCTTCCGACTGCTCACTACAGGAAACATCACAGAACATAGATTAATAGCGATAATGCTTGATTGTCCATAATTAATGCAATTGGTGCTGGGGTGACGCGTGGACCGAGGATCGCATGACGGGCGAACCGACGGAGCGCGGCGCGAACCATCGGGCCGGCCGGAGCCGACGGTCGATCCAGCTCATTGCGAGCGAACCGCTCTCGGGGCTTGAAGGATCCGGCCAGGAGATCACTTTCGTTGATCATCGGTGACTGGGAGGTACGGCTGAGGCGTTCGGGATACACAGGGATGCCGGTCTTCGCGCCGGGCGAGGACGGCTGGTGCCGAATGCGCCGTCGTCCGGAACCTCTTGGGCGGCCCTGGATGGAGTCCGTCCTCAGCACCGCCAGCACACGAACTCGAAGTCCTCCGCCACCCCGAACGCGTCTGCGCCGTGCACCATCAGGACGGCCGCAGCGACGCTCCCGTGACGGCCGTACCGTGAACCCCGCAGATACGGTGAGGGCGGCGGCGTAGAGCAGCAGCGCGGTGGTCGGGGTCAAGCAATACCGACGGCCCCGCACCTGGTCGTTCGGGTGCGGGGCCGTCGCGATGTGGATGTCATCACCACGCCGAGCTCGTTCAGCACTGCGAGCCGGTCAGCCGCCTGGCACCTTGACCGTTCCGGCCAGCGGGGTCGGCCTGGCCCTCCGCCGGCGCTTAGGACTTGTCCGGCCGATCATGTTCGGAGCCAGATGGTGAGGGCTGCCGCTGTTGCGGTGCCGAGGAAGATGTAGCCGCGCTTGTCGTATCGGG